>NZ_LZZL01000003.1:0-116306 GCF_002006495.1 Clostridium sp. BL-8 | reverse complement strand
TTTATTTTTTTGCACAAAAATGAGCTGTGCACTAATTATTTAGTGCGACAGCCCCATTTTATGGAATATATGCTATTTTTTATATATATTTTTTACCCAAATGTTCATATCTTCAAAGGTGCCACAAATATTACAATTATTAACCATGCGGCCTGTAAAGGTATAATTATGTTTGCTTAACACGTAATTAATACTCGGATTTATTGCTCTGGATAAACTATATAAAGTCATGAATCCTTTAGCTTTAAGATCACATTCTAATGAATGAATAATATTAGATAATACTCCATTCCCGCCATAAGCAGGATAAGTAGCACAGTCAGTTATTTCTGCATTTAAATTTTCAATATCCATATCTGCAGAGGCTATGCTGATAATTTTTTCATCATAAATAGCAATTTTATATAAAACTTTTTTATTCATAGTTTCCTTTAAAAATTCCTCATCATAAATAGGAGAGGGATATGTTGAAAAAACAGTGGAAAAAAGTTTGATCATCTCTTTTATATCATTTTTATTTGCATTTCTTATAGTATAATTCAAATTGCTATGTTCAGTAGTAAAGGTGTTTTTTACATCTAAGCATTTTCTTATTAATAAATTTTTCTCAATAAAATTACTGCACAATTCTCTATTACTATTAATAAAATATGACATGCAAAAGGCATCTTCGCCTTTAAAGAATCCATCAATTTTTCCTTCTAATTTGAAACCTGCATCTGAAAAAATCTCAAATGATTCAGTAGTACAATTACAAATAATTTTGCCTAGATGCTGCTTTGAAGCATAGTGAATAATTCTTCTTAGATTTTGAGTAGTTATATTACTATTATTAATTATTTTCACACGTTTACTTGTTAAATCTACATATATTCTAGTACGATCTATATTAGTATAATAGTTATTATTTTTATAGCTATCTGATTTCATTAAATTCTTTCCTCCTTCTCATTCTTACATTGCTCATTGGAGTAAGACATATTCTTTCATCTCTGTAGAGTTTTTCTAGTCCTTTATAATCGTCTTTTTTAAATTTATCACATATACCGCAATCTTTACATTCATGAGTTTTATCTGATGGTTCGGTATAAGTACATAGTATACCTTCATAATTTCTAAGTACTAATTTTTCGGGAGATTGAGATATTAAGTATTGAGGATTAATAGGTATTTTTCCACCACCGCCTGGTGCATCTATTACAAAGGTTGGAACGGCAAATCCAGAAGTATGTCCTCGTAAAAGCTCTATAATTTCGATACCAGCTGAGACTGGAGTTCTAAAATGTTCTATTCCTTCTGATAAATCACATTGGTATATATAATAAGGTCGTACTCTGTTTTGAACTAATTTTTGAACTAAATCTTTCATAATGTAAGGGCAATCATTGATATTCTTTAACAAAACAGATTGGTTACCAAGGGGAATTCCAGAGTCAGCAAGCATTTTACAGGCAAGCATTGCTTCTTTAGTTATTTCTTTTGGATGGTTAAAGTGAGTATTAATCCAAACAGGATGATATTTTTTTATTATACTACATAAATTAGAGGTTATTCGTTGAGGCATAACTACTGGAACTCTGGTGCCTATTCTTATAACTTCAACATGTTCAATTTCTCTTAATTTTTTTAATATAAATTCAAGTTTTTCATCTGAAACACACAATGCATCTCCCCCAGAAAGTAAAACATCTCGTACTTCTTTATGTGCCTTAATATATTCAATAGCTTTTAAAATATCATCGTTACATAAAGAACTGTCTTCATGTCCAGCAAAACGTCTTCTTGTACAATGTCTGCAATACATTGAACATTGTTCTGTAATTAAAAGAAGTACTCTATCAGGATACCTGTGTGTAAGTCCGGGGACGGGTGAGTCAACTGTTTCATGTAAGGGATCACTAATATCATACTCTGATATTTCTGTTTCATGAATGGTAGGAATAGCTTGTCTTCTAATTGGACAATTGTAATCATCGGAATCTATTAGTGTCGCATAATAAGGCGTAATAGCCATCTTTAGTTTTTTAAGACTAGCTTTTACTCCGAGTTTCTCTTCTTCTGTGAGACTTACGACTTGTTCCAACTCTTCGACAGTAGTGATTCGGTTGGTAATCTGCCACTTCCAATCATTCCATTGTTCTTTAGTTACATCTTTCCATATAGATATATCTTTATAATTTCTTTTCATAAATTAATCACTCCTTTTAAACGTTCACAAGGATCTGTTTGGGTATTTTGGCTTTTTCAATAATATTATTTCTCAAGATCTATTGCTATCATTGTTTTATTTGTGCTGGAATTATCTTTATTTTGATTAATATATAAATCTTCAATAACTTTTGATAAGGATAATACATCACTCATTTCATAAAATCCAATTTTCTCTTTGATAAAATTTATTGCATGAATTGCACCAGCGGCGAAGACTCTTCGTGAAAATGACTCATGAGAAATTATGATTTTATCATATTCACCAGCAATTAATACCTCATGCTTTCCAACGATACCACCAGAGCGTACTGAATTTATAGGGATTTTGCCTTCGGTAATATCTTTGCCTAGATATAATAGACCATCCTCTATTTCGTTAACTATTTTAAGTGCTGTAGCAGATGGAATATCCTTCTTATTTTTATGATGTGCTTCAGTAATTTGGAAATCGTAATTATCTAATAAAATAGATGCTAATTTTGCTAGTACCATTAAGACATTTACGCCAAGAGTAATATTAGGTGCATATACTATACCAGTCTGATTATTATAAGCTGACATTCTGATTTTTTCCAAATCCTCTTTAGAGAAACCTGTAGTACCAATAACTAGATTTATTCCAAGATTGGATATGATTTGTACGTTATTTAATGTAGCTTCAGGAGCAGAAAAATCCACTACAACATCTGGTCTACATTTTATAAGAAGTTCCTCTAATTTATTTGTTCCTTCTATTTTAATACCAATGTCTTGAATTCCGATTGCTTGACCTAAATCAATATTTTTCTTCGTGCTCCCTGGACTGCACATGGCTGATACAATTCTCATATCTGTTTGCTTAAATATCATTTTGGCTATTTCTTTTCCAGTTTTTCCAATACCAATTAAACATATTTTTAACATAATAAGCCTCCTTAAAGTATTAATTATAATTAAGCAAAATAATAAGCTGTAGAGAAGTCTCCACAGCTTATTAAGTAATAATATTTATGGGTATACTAAAAAAACTATATTATTTATAGTATTTAAAAACTTCTCTTCAACGCTTACGAGATTAGCTGACGGATTCGGATTGAAGAAAATTAACCCTACTTATCATAATGATAAGATTAACCCCAATAATTGGTTCTCCCGTTCAAATTGATTCAGCGCTACCAATATTATTTTTTTGCTTATATCTTTATATAACCATATCATTTTCATATATATATGTCAATATGCATGTTAACATATATATGTTTTAATATATACAAAGAATATATATTAAAACATTTAATAAGATGATTATAAAGTGGATAATTTAGTAAATAAACAAATATTATTAACTATAAGAGTTATTATTAAATTTCCTGCAATGCAAAAAAAATTAATTCACAATGCGGCTGGTTTCATTGATATATACTTAAATATCAGAATGTGTCAAATATATATGGATGTTATATACACTTATGAGTGGTTTGATTGGGGGGAGAAAATGCAGAAGAACATATTAGCCGAGAGAGTAATTAATGATACAAACTATGATAACTATGTGGTACTGTATCGGGGAGATATTGAGGCTGAAATTTCGAAGATTCCAAATTATTATGTGACAATAATCAATGATAAGTATGCAATAGTATCTGTAAAGAAAGATGTTGAAATTAATATGGGGAATGAACCTCATATACAGGCAATAACATATGTTGTTCCAGCAGAATTTTATACTTTACAGCAGATTTCACCAATTGAGGCGTCTCAAGCTAGTTTCGTACAGGTGGGATCGCCCTTAAACTTAACAGGCAGAGGAGTTAATGTAGCAATAATTGATTCGGGAATTGATTACTTAAACGAAGAGTTTATGAATTTCAATGGTGAAACTAGAATTGAAAGCATTTGGGACCAGACTACAATAACGACTGAAGAAAAGACATATGATCCTGTTCCATTTGGAAATGTATATGATAGGAACGAAATAAATGAGGCTATAAGAGCTTATAGAGAAGGAAAATCTCCTTATGATATAGTTCCTACTCTAGATGAGATTGGGCATGGTACTAATATGGCTGGAATAATTGGTGCAACGGGGAAGGAGCAAAATTTAAAGGGAGTGGTTCCAGAATGCAATTTCGTAGTAGTAAAGCTAATAAGGGACATTTCATATGAAAAGCAATTTCCAGAAACTCAAGTTCCAGTATTTAATATAACTGCCATTTTCGCGGCAATAGAATATTTATATGAATATATATTGATAAGTGGAAAACCAATGGTTATATATTTTCCTCTTGGAAGTACAATAGGAAATCATAAAGGAACAGGAATTTTAGAGAACTTCATAAGTTCAATTTTAATAAATAAGGGTATAACTGTAGTCACTGGAACTGGCAATCAAAGGAACGTAGAAGGACATGCATATGGAGTGGTAACTACAGTTAGTGGAGTTAAAGGAAGTGAAGCAGGAGTTATTGAACTAGTAGTGTCACCTGAACAAAAAAACCTATGGGGAGTTCAGATTTGGTCTAGTGTACCAAATGTAATGTCTTTAGAAGTAGTATCGCCTTCAGGAGAAACTACAGGTGTAGTATCACTGATGATAAATTATACATTTAATTTCACTTTCGTATTTGAGAAAACTAATGTTAAAGTAAATTATTATTTACCTGAAGAAATTACTGGAGATGAATTGATACGAATTAGATTTTATAATTTACAGCCTGGTATATGGAGGCTTAGGATAACTGCAAATTATATCACAAATGGAAGGTATGATGCATGGCTGCCACAAAGAGGCTTAACAGTTGGAAATACTAGATTTAGTTTCGCTGATCCATTCGGGACAATAACCAATCCAGGTAATTCGCTTTATATATTGACAGCAGCAGCCTATAATCAAAATAATAACAACATTGTTGATTACTCTGGGGTGGCATTCTTAGAGTCATACATAAATGTAATTGACATTGCTGCAGGGGGCGTTGATGCATTGACGGTAGCACCTGGAAATAAAACAGCAGTAGTTAACGGGACTAGCGTAGCAGCAGCTATTGTTTCAGGTGTTTGTGCTATGTTATTTCAATGGGGGATTGTTGATGGACATCAGCCAGAAATGTTTTCAGAAACACTTAAAGCTTATCTTGCCAAAGGAGGAATTGCAAGAAGTGGAGATATTATACCTAATCCATATTGGGGATATGGAATCTTAAATGTACCAAAGATATTTGAAAATATGACATAAATCATAATATTGAGCATTACATTTAATGCCAGTCAAACTTTGATAAGATATTATAAAGTTTGACTGGCATTATATTTTCTATATTTATTTGGATTTTAAATCATCAATATGAATAGTTGTGTACTGATCAGATTTAAGAGTTTTAACTATTTTTTGCAGAGGTGAATTTTCATCATAATTTATATTAAGCTTATTATTGCTAGTATTAAAATTTATATATTTCAATTCGACATATGGATGATAATAAAAACTGTGAAGTGTGTCTGGATCTTCATCATTAAGACCATCAACTATAGATGTTGGGTCTGAATTGTGTACATATCCCAGTGGAGTTGGGACAAATAGGTTATGGTCATCTAAGTTATATATATTTTTAGATGTATAATCATAAGGCTCATATATAAACTCAAAATAATTTTCAATAACTTTTCTTTGAAGGTCAGTTTCTCCATAGTGAGGACTTTCAAAATAGGAAATAGGTATATTTAAAGCACTTGCAGTATCAATTCCATTTTCTACTATGGTTTGTACATCAGATTCTGTATTATTTACATCTTTAGTCAATTCATTTCCTGGCCCGCTTTTTTCATCACCATGCTGATGAGTATAACCATGAAGTCCTATTTCAGCGCCTTTGTTGATTAAATAGTCTAAGAGGTTAACAAAGCCTACATTTGCCATATTATCGTTAGTTAATAAATCATTATCAATATTATCAGCAGGAGATTTAAATCTAGGAATCCAGCTAACATGAAATTTCATTCCTTGAGAATATAGAAGATTAGCCATAAGTTTTACTTTTGTTTGATTTTGGTCTATAGCATAATTACCACCACTACCGAAATCTTCTAATCTAATTAGAGCAACCTTATTATTATATGACACTGAAGAATTTTCAGCTGATTTAACATCATTGCTGAGTAAACTGATATTATTATTTTTAAAGTCAAAAACAGCAATTAAATCAAAAAGCTCTTCTATGTCTGAAATTGAAATATAATTAGTATTATCATTATTTATTAAATTACCTCTAAGAGAGCCTGTCCTAGAATTTTTTGTATAAGAATTTTCAGTAAGAGATATTGTATTATTATTACTACTATTAGATATTAAAATTTTGTTGTCAGAAGCATTAACTGTATAATTAAGTTTTGAACAAATAAAATTAAGTGGTATGTAATATCTTTGAGCTTTAAGTAACATAGGAACATTAGTAATGTTAGGCTCATTTAGAATATTTAAACTTACACCACTAACTTTTGTTATTGGTCTATCTTCAAACTTTATTTTTGGAGTATAGGAACTTTTAAAGTTATTATCTGGAAGTGAACTTGCATAAACAACATTGTTTATGACAGTAATATCTTTATTAAAAAATTTATAATAAAAAAGTGGATGAGAGAATATGAATATAGATAATAATATTGGTAATATAAAGATAATTAATAAACTTTTTTTCTTTCGCATAATTTTCCCCCTATTTATATAGAAAATGTTTTCCTAAAATATTTTATTACAATTTTGTGACAAATAGTTGTCATAAACTTAAAAAAGTTAAATCATGAATACAATTTTTAATGAATGTCATACTACTTATATAAGACGTAATACTCTATCAGCAGTAGTGTTTTGTTAGTTATTATATTATGTCTAATATAATATTGAAGAGGGAAGGTTAAATATTTTGAATGTTTCATCCAATTATCAAGAAAATATTCAGTTAATTCATTCACATTTAGCGATAGATAAAAGTTTTGATATTGTCGAAAGACCATTTGTAGTAGGGGGAAGAAATTCCGTTCTGTACTTTTTAAATGGATTTATTAAAGACAACATTATGGAGGATATATTAAAATCATTTTTTCAGGTAACTCCTGAGACTATGAATTCCTATACAACAATAGATGATTTTATGAATAATGAAATTCATCATGTATCTGTTGAAGGTGAAACTGATTTGGATAAAATTATTTTGCTATTATTAACAGGCCAAACAATAATGTTTGTTGAAGGTTATCCTGCATTTGTAATATTGGATTTACGTACTTACCCAGGGGCAGATTCATCAAAACCTGAAAAAGAAAAAACCTTAAGAGGAGGAAGAGATGGATTTATTGAAAAATTAGTATTTAACTGTGATTTCATAAGAAGGAGAATACGAGATCCTAGATTAGTTATGGAAATACATCAAATAGGAGACGTATCTAAGACAGATGTTTGCCTTGCATTTATAGATGGGGTTGCAGATCCTAAAGTTCATGACTTAATAGTTGAAAGTTTTTCAAAGGTAGATATAAATGCATTAACTCTTAGTGATCAAAGTTTACTTGATGTTATGTGTAGAAAAAATTGGCTTA
Organism: Clostridium sp. BL-8; assembly: GCF_002006495.1. NCBI lineage: Bacteria > Bacillati > Bacillota > Clostridia > Eubacteriales > Clostridiaceae > Clostridium > Clostridium sp. BL-8. The sequence continues at coordinate 108,524 of NZ_LZZL01000003.1, read as the reverse complement.
ATCCTTTACCGAAGATAAGATATACTGAAAGACCGGATATAGCTTCTGCACATATTGTTGAAGGAAAAATAATAGTTATTGTAGATAACTCACCTAACGTTATGATTCTTCCAACTGGATTTTTTGATTTATTACAAGATATCAATGATTATTATTTCCCAACATTAACCGGGAATTATTTGAGAATTGTTAGAAATTTAGTAATGCTCGCAACTATATTGCTGACTCCAATATACTTACTATTTATAAACGGGAATATTTTCTTTCCATCTTTTTTTGATTTTTTGAAACCTCAGGATTACTTTGCTGTCCCAATGTTATATCAATTCATACTTCTAGAATTTGCAATGGATGTATTAAAATTAGCAGGTTTAAATACTCCAAGTCCGCTTGGTAGTACAATGTCTTTAATTGGAGGTTTAATCCTTGGTGAATATACAATAAAGTCAGGTTGGTTTACAAATCAAGCTGTTTTATACATGGCAATAGTAACATTGGGAGACTTTATTCAGCCTAGTATAGAAATGAACTTTGCTATAAAATTTGCAAGAAGCATTTTATTAATACTATCAGGTTTCTTTGGCTTTTGGGGATTTATAGGAGGTATTGTATTTATCATTATAGTGATGGCAAGTACTAAAACAATAGCTGGGGATAAATATTTTTATCCGTTAATACCATTTAACTGGCAAAAACTTAAGAGGTTATTATTTAGAGTAAGAATATCAAATAATGTTCAGTAAGTGTATTTGGTAAAAAGCATTTCCTATGGAGCAATATTTAAAGTTATGGAATTACAGATAAAATATTTTCATTATAGGAAAAATAGCAATTATTATTAATGATAATTTAGTAGTTTAGATATTGGTATGAGAGAAAAATTTATATCTCAGCAATATGCAATTTTAATAATACCTATGATTATTAAGAAAAGTTTAGCTTGAATATACCATATAATACTTGATTATATGGTATATTCAAGTTATTCTAATGGATATTTAATAAATATGAGAACAGAATTTATTTGGGCTGTATTTGGAGTTGCTACTGTAGTGGGATTAATGACGAAAAAATTTACATATAATGATTTACTTAGTATATATTAACCTAGTTATCATACCTCCAGGTGATTCACCATTATTTGACTGATGAAAAGTTTTTGTTCCATTTATAGGCCATATTCCAGGATTATTTGATAGTAACTCTATTTCTATTCTTCTACCTGAAGCAACGTCAATTGTATCATCATATTCTAATCTTGGAAATCCATCAACAGCAACTACGGTAAAATCATGTCCATGAATGTGCATTGTATGGGAATTGCTTGATTTATTTATAAATCTTATTTTAATTATTTCTCCACATTTAGTATAGAGAGGTGTTGTATCTGGAAATGCCTTGCCGTTTATGGTAAAGAAGTTTGGATTTTTATCGAATTTACTTGGCTTATATAGTCCTGGGCAAACTTCACCCATTTTAGGCTGAGGAATTTCCCATTGTTGTAGTAGTAATACATAATCTCTATACAAGATAGAATGTTTTTCTTTGTCTTTAGTATTAGGTAAAACTATAAATGCACCTATAAGACCTTGAGCTGCCTGCTCCTCCATTGTAGAGTGATAAAAGAATGTTCCTTCCTGCCATGCGAGAAACTTATAGGTAAAACATTCACCGGGCATTATCTTAGGGGTACATGGTTCTATATCTGGAGCTCCATCCTGACAGTTTGGTTTTGAAAGTCCATGTACATGAAGTGCAGTTGGTGTATTTAATTTATTTTCTACAGTAAGACTTATCCATTCACCTTGCTTAATTACTATTATTGGACCTGGAGTAGAACAATTATATCCAAACGCATTTATAGTAAGGTTACTAAGTATATTATGTTTAATTGGTTCTGCAGTTAAATGAAAGTATCTGGTATTCTTTTCAATATAATATTTAGCAAAAGGGACATCAGGAGAGGCAAGTTTACTTTTTATGTTTTCCATTAAACATACTCCTTATGAAAGTAATTAAAATAGTTGTACAGTATATGATATGGTTTCAATAAGTAAGCTGCTACAAAATCTAAATGAAAAGAATTGTGAAGATACAGTTATTATAATAATAAGATCTTAGAAATACTTGATTATTGTCCCAATATATACTATAATTAATACGATTAAAAAAAGTAAATATAACTAGATACGGTTGGGCAAATTATATAATTTGTTTTCAAGCAATTAGTTTCTGGGGTGGGAAACTCTTTTAAGAGTATTCTCACCTTTTTCTTTTGTGGAGGTTTTTAATTTAAGAAAAGAATTTTATGAAATTAATTATTGGACATATTAATTGGGGAGGAGATTTAGGATGAAAGATAAAATTAAAAATAAAGTTTTAAGTCCATTTTTATATTTTTTTAAGAATGAATCAGCTAGTGGAATAATCCTTCTAGTTTGTACTATTTTAGCAATTGTAGTTGCTAATTCAAAGTTTTCTTCAGTATATGAGAATATACTGCATACAGATATAACTATAGGATATGGAGAGTTCTCTTTATCTATGTCAGTTCTTCATTGGATTAATGATGGGTTCATGGCTATATTCTTTTTAGTTGTTGGTATGGAAATAAAAAGAGAAGTAGTATTTGGAGAGCTTAAATCATTTAAGAAAACAATACTTCCAATATCTGCAGCTATAGGAGGAATGATTGTTCCAGCAATAATATATGCATTATTTAATTATAAAGAAGCAACTATTACAGGATGGGGAATTCCAATGGCAACAGATATCGCATTTGCTATTGGGATGCTTTCATTGGTTGCAAAAAATGCACCTAAAGGTATAATAGTTTTTCTTACAGCTTTAGCCATAGTTGATGATTTAGGTGCTATTATAGTAATAGCAGTATTTTATAATAGTCAGATTTCATGGTTAGCTCTTGTCATAGGATTAATAGTTTTTATAGCACTTTTACTAGCAAATAAATTTAAAGTTAAATATACTTCTGTGTATATTATTATGGGGATAATTCTATGGATCTGCCTTTTAAAATCGGGGATACATGCAACAATTGCGGGAGTTTTACTTGGAATGGCATTACCAATAGGAGAAAATATCCATAAATTTAAATCTTCGATTTTATATAAGATAGAGCATGTGTTAACACCTTGGTCTAGCTTTGGAATTATGCCGATATTCGCTTTTGCAAATGCTGGAATAACAATTAATGCCGATAGCTTTTCGAAAAATATATTTTCACCAGCATGTTTGGGGATTATATTTGGGCTTTTTATTGGGAAACAAGTAGGTATATTTGGAACTTCATATATTTTAGTAAAATTAAAAATTGCTAAATTACCATCTAATGTAACTAAAAGACATTTATATGGAGCAAGTGTTCTTGGTGGGATTGGATTCACTATGTCAATATTTGTTTCCTCTTTATCATTTAATGATGAGACAATATTATCAATGGCAAAAATGTGCATTATGATTGCTTCAATTTTGGCAGCGATATATGGAACTATAGTTTTTAAAGTCATTAAGACAAAAAGTAAAAAACTAAATGCATCATAAAAAGATATGCCAAAAGGTTAAGTTTAAATATATTAAATATATTTAATATATTTAATAAGATAAAGTATTAAGCGGCTCTAAGAGATAACGATCTCTCCATCGCCAGTTACTATAATTTTATATCCTTCTTCAAGAGGAAAAAGATTATATTAGAATCGAATATATCAATAAAGGCATAATCACTAGATGAATTATTTTGTATAGTGTGGCTTCCTTTAGACAAATTTAAATCTTGTGTTTTATAAAAGTCTTACTTAAAAGTTTTAGGTTGAGCATTAAAAGGAATTATAAAAATAGAAAATGATAAAAATGTACAAAGTAAAAATATTGACATACCTTTTTCATAAAAGACATTCCCTTCTTATTTTAAATACAATAAAAGTTGGTAATTTACTTTTATTATGCAAAATTATAAAAAATATATACCATACTAATAATCGTTTTAGAATATGTTGGTGAAATCTGTGATTTTAGATATATTTTTCACTATGCTGAATGAAAATGCCTTTAGCTTCAATCATTGAATTTACCGATCTTGGAAATTAGTTTGAGGATAAAAATTAAGACCGTAAAAAAGATTAGCTTTAGAGGCACAGGGCGGTATGATACACTTAAAACGTAGTAATTAAAAAGTTTTAATTATCAGAGTATTAAGATATTGGAGGATACAAAAGTGTCAGTAGAAAAAATGAGTGAATTTTTTACTAAACGTGTAGATGACTATGATAAACATATGACTAATAGTGTAGAAGGATGCAAAGAGGGATATGTTAAAATGGCAGAATTGCTGCCAAAAGATGTTAATGAAATATTAGATTTGGGATGCGGAACTGGATTAGAACTTGATGAAATATTTAAAACTAAGCCGTATATGCATGTAACTGGTATAGATTTAACTAAGGCTATGTTAGACAAGTTGAAACAAAAGCATTCAGATAAGAACTTATCATTAATAAATGCAAATTATTTTGATTATGATTTTGGTAGCTGTAAATTTGATGCAGCAATATCATTTCAAACTATGCATCATTTTTCACATGAAAAGAAGATTAAATTATATTCAAAGGTTTTTAATGCATTAAAAGCGAATGGTCAGTATATTGAATGCGATTGTATGATAGAAAATCAAGAAGAAGAAAATTTTTATTATAGTGAGAATGAAAGAATACGAAAAGAAAACAATATTCAAGATAATGAGTTTTATCATTATGATACGCCTTGTACCATTGATAATCAAATTAAAATGCTATATAAAGCTGGTTTTGAAAACGTTAAAATGAATTTTAGAATTGGAAATACTACAATAATTGTTGCTAGAAGGTGATGTTGTCTCATGGTTAAAAAGTATATTATTATATTAAGTACTTTTAGGAGGGAGCTGTGAATAATGAAAAAGAAACTGATAATTATTAATGGAACTATGGGGGTTGGCAAGACAGCAACTTGCAAAGAATTAAATAAAAAACTTGAAAATTCAGTATGGCTTGATGGTGATTGGTGCTGGATGATGAACCCTTTTAAAGTGAATGAGGAAAATAAAAGAATGGTAATTAATAATATAACGTATCTATTACGAAGTTTTTTAACTAATTCATCAATAAAATATATTATTTTTAATTGGGTAATACATGTAGAAAATATTTTTAGTGACGTATTAGAGCCATTGAATGATTTGGATTTTGAAGTTGTTAAGATAAGTCTTACCTGCAGTGAAGAGGCTTTGAAAAAGAGAATACTACAGGATGTTAAGAGTAATTTAAGAGAAGAAGCTTGCTTAAGCAGAAGTATTGAACGTCTTAAAATGTATGAGAATATGATTACAGAAAAAATTGATACAAGCAATCTTTCTATATTGGAAACTGTAGATAAGATAATGAAGATTGTTTAACTATATATAAATCAACAGCTTTTAACTTAGATTTGTGTGATGTTAACCCCAAATTACATACATATGATTATGTTAATATATGTTTTGTTAAAAGTACTTAAACTTATTGAAGAGTGGAGTGCAGTTTAATGGAATACAAGAAGATGTAAGAATTCTAAGTTTGAAGCTATTGATCTTCGTAAACTCTGTAATAATTGGATTTACAATTATTACAGAGCTTTAAAGTCAAATTAAGATAATATTAACAAAAGATCATTTATCAATATAATTGCCACTTATTTCATTTACATTATCAACTATAAAAAGATTATGCCCTTTAGTGTACTTAAGGTTATATTGTGTAGAGATACAACCAGAATTTTCATCGATTTGATAATATTTATAACTATGAATATTATTGATTGAATTATTTTCAGTTTTCATTTTATATATTCCTCCAGCCTTGATTCATAATGGTAATGTTCATGTTTGATCTTTCTAGATTACCTTCAAAGATATAACCATTAGACTCATTTAATGTTTCGATAATACCAGAGCATACTGAAAAATTACCATTATCATCTGCAGCCTCTTCAGCTATAAAGGGAGAATTTAATTTGAAATCATCCTCATATATTTTATATAGATTCCAGATCTTTTTTTCAAATTCTTGATTACAGTATGTTACAGGGAGTTTTATATCTTCTTTTGCTTCCTTACGTGTAATCATGTAATTGTGGGAAGGCAGTCTTTCAGTAAGAATATTTATAATTTCATTTATTTTATATTCATCTTGATACTCCATATGCATAAGCAGAAGCTTTTTTGCTATAGAACGTATTAGAGCATGAGTTCTATATACACTTCCGGCAGCAAGAGGATGAACATATTCAGTTAATTCTAGAAACATATTCATTAAGGATTCATCAGTTTTAAGTCCAACTATATCTTTAGCCAAGGATATAAAAGAATAAACATCTTCAACATTGATTGGAAGCTGATTATGTAGATCATTTTCCTTTGTGCTGAAAGGGCTGATTATGTTAGGGTCTACAGGACTAAGCTCTGACATTCTTCCCATAACTATTTCAGAAGCTCCAAGGCATATAAGAGTTCCTGAACTATATGCTTTATATGGTATAATTACCGAGAAATTATCAGTGAATTCATAGATAAGTTCAACTAATCGTAAAGCGGTAAGGATGTCGCCACCCTTGGTATATAGTATTAAATCAATTTTGTCATTCTTATTTAGAGTTTTTAATTGATCATAAAATATTGGAATGATATCTGGAGCAATTCGTATGCTTACATTTTTTCTATCACCACAAATGTAGCAAATTACTTTTGAATTTCTTTCTTCTGATATTTCTTTTATAAGATTTATTCTATTAATATTATCCACGCAGTTACCACTTCCTTTTATAAATTACTTTTTATAATACCTAGATAGTTTGTTCAAAAAGATAAAAAATAATATAAAAATAATGAGTATACAAATTTTTTTTTAGAACAAAATAAGACGGTAATTTGAAAATTAAATTCAAAAGGGAGGAAGTTACGATGAAAGAAAAAACAAATGTAAATGTCAATGGAATGAAGGTAAAATTAGCTCCAATGAGCGCAAACACATCTTTTGGAGGAAAAAGCGTATCATATGGAATTTTGGGAGAAGAAGGAAGTCAAATAAATGCTTTGGGTAATCAAGCGGGAGGATCTGGTAATTGGAACTGGGGAAATGCATATGGAGAAACTAACGGTATAAATAACTGGCAGCAATCATTTGGTGCATATCCAGCTATTTCAGCTTCAAATTATAATCAATATTCCAGCGGAACAATAGGTCAAGGTATGCAATATGGTCAATATGGAAATCAGTATGGTCAATACGGAAATCAATATGGGCAATTGAACTATGCAAAAAGATTTAATCAAGGTCAATCATTGCAACCTAACGTAGATATATCAGAAACCTCAAATGATATAGTGATATCAGCTTATGTGTCAAATGATATTATGAATGATGTTGCTTTAAATATTTCTGAGGATTCAGTTACTATTTCAGGTTCAGTATGGAATGGAAGAGAAAGTATTGCGTTAAGAAGAATAATCCCACTTTCAACAAGTGTAAGAGCTGAAGCTTGTGATGCTTCCTTACAAAGTGGTACTCTTGAAATAAGACTTCCTAAAACAGAAAAAATGAATAGAAATAAGCCAACATTATCAAAAGACGTTCAAAATATTAATTAATATTAAGGCGTGTATATAATTGGTTAAGATTAAAACAAGGAATAAAGATATAATAATAATTCTATAAATAAAAGGAGTATTTAAAGCAATAAGAGCTTTGAATACTCCTTTTATTTATAGAAAATAAGTGCGGAAAATTAATAAAATTTACAAGTTTTATGGATTAATAATTATATTAATAGCAATTATAATAATATTAGGCGATTAGAGTTGATTTTTGAATTAATTATACATAATATATACGATTCAAAATTATAATTTAGATTGTTTTAATGCACGAATGATTATTGGAATATATATGAAAAATAATAAAATTATATTGAATAAAATTTAATAAAAATAAATAAAAATTCAATTTTCTGAAAAATAAATATAAGGGGGGAGCCGTTGAAATACAAGGAGTTAAATGATATCATATAGTAAAAAGGAAGAAATAAGAGCATATAAGAGAAATATATAGGTAATATAACTATAAACAGATACTCAAAGAATATACTTGTTGAAAAATGTCGAAACTATGATAGTATAAAAACATGGACTTCGTCGAAACGGTAAACATGAATAAATTTTAAAAAATACGTTTACATATTAAAGTAAAGAAGCCAAATAAAAAATACAAAGGAGAAAAACTAATGAAGAAAGCTTTTTTAACAAAGATAGTGACAGCGGTTATTGCAGCGAGTACAATGACTACTCTAACACCATTAGGAGTATCTGCAGAGACTATTGATCAATCAAATTCCAATTATTACAGCAACTTATTACAAAGTTATTACAACAAAATGCCAAAACCAGCGAATGTAGGCTGGGTTAATAACAATGGGCAATGGTCTTTCTTTGATAATACAGGTGTAAAGCAAACAGGAGTAATTAACGTTAATGGTCAAACCTATTGTTTAAATCAAAATGGAGTAATGGAAACAGGAAATGTTACAGTTAATAATAGCACATATACATGTTCTCAAAATGGACAAGTAGTAGGAACTCAAACGCCTACAGCAGATAAAGTGTTTGACGCAAATAATAATGTAGTTACAAATAACAATAAAACGTCTACAGTAACTACTTCAACTGGAAATAATGGAACTACAACTAAGAATAACACAGGAAGTACAAAAACAAATACAGGAACAACTACTAATTCAGGAAATGCTACTGGTAAAAACACAGTTAGTACAAAAGCTTCAACAAGTGCAGGAAGCACAACTAATGCATCTGCTAGTACAAATTCAGTAGATGTACAAGGATTACCTAAGTTGCCTTCGAACTACTCTGTAAGTGTACAAGCTGCTGCTGAACAAAAAATTCTTGATTTAATGAATCAAAAAAGAACAGAAGCAGGTCTTAAGCCGTTAACTATTGACAATACATTAGTGCAAGTAGCAAGATATAAGAGTAATGATATGATACAGAATAACTTCTTTGACCACACAAATCCAGATGGAACAAAGTGGACAAACTGGTTACAAGCATTAGGTTACCAATATACAACAGCTGGAGAAAATATTGCATACAATACTAGTGATGCAAATCAATTATTTGATCAATGGTGGAACTCTCCAGGCCACAGGGCAAACATGATGAATTCTTCATATACTAAGGTTGGTATAGGAGTAGTCTATGGAAATGGAAAATATATGGGGACACAAGAATTCTCAAACTAGTATATAGACATCCAATTTTAAATTTAGAGTTATGTGGTAACTAATCGAAATCACATACATATTTGTTCCATAGGACTTATGAAATTTTCGCTGGAAAGTTCTAAGTGAAAGGTTGTACCTATTTTTGCGTGTTCCTCAAGCAAGTTGAGGACAAGTAGTTGATGGGACAACCTTTTTTGTAAATAAAAGTAATTTTATTCACAAAGCATTAGAAAATATCGAGCATCTAAATTTTTCAATTAACATCGATTTTTGAATTCAATTTATTTTTCAACATTTTATTTAAAATAGCTTCAGTTTTATTTAGATTATCCTTTTGCTTTTCAACGTCCTCTATCTTTTTTTGTAAAAGCTTAATTTTTGTATCTGTTGAAACTGAATCCGTATTGTTTTTTTGAATCTCTTTAATTTCGGTTAAAGAAAAACCAACAGAATGAACTGTTTTTATCATAAGTAAATACTCAATTATATCTTCAGAATAATTACGATAATTATTAGAATCTCTGCTAACAAACTTTTCAGGGATTAAATTTTGCTTTTCATAAAATCTAATTGTGGAAATAGACAATCCGGTTTTTTTAGACACTTCATTTATTTTCATATAATACCTCACAAATTAGCCTTGACTCTGAACTATACTTCACAGTTTATACTATATTTAATGACAATTTAATTGTCAACATGATTTAGTAAAAGGAGAGGACCAATATGAAAAATACAAATGGAGAAACAAGATCAGTAGTTCTAGGAGGCGGAGGAATCACTGGAATCGCTTGGGAAATTGGAGTGCTAACGGGTTTGTTAAACGAAGGTATTAAACTTGCAACTGCTGACATGATACTTGGAACTTCGGCTGGATCATTTGTTGGTGCTGCTTTAGCAAGTGGATATGATATGAATGAATATTATAATTTTCAACGATTTAATAGCAATGCAGAACCGCATATATCTGCAAAACCTGAAATAATGCAGCTTTGGGCAGAAGCATTTTCAATTGGAGGTTGCGATACGGCTAAAATAGGAAGGCGTTTTGGGAAAATTGCAAAGAAGCATCCGCCTAAGGAAGTTTCTGTTGAAGAACGAATTTCAATTGTTAAGTCAAGATTAGTCACAAAAGAATGGGCACCAAACTTAAGAATAACAGTCGTTGATGCTGATACAGGAGAACTTCATTATTTTGATAGTGGTTCGGGAATATCCCTTGAGCAAGCTATTTTAGCTAGTGGAGCGGTTCCAGGAGTATGGCCTTATATATCATTTTTAGGAAGGGATTGGATTGATGGAGGAATGATATCTTCTGCAAATGCTACCCTTGCAAGGAATTTTAAAAAGATAGTTGTTATAGCTCCACTAGCGAAAAAATATGGTTTGGTTCCTAACGTTTTTGAAGATGTTTCGCAATTACAAAAAGAATCTGAGGTTGTTCTTGTTACACCTGACGAAAGCAGTATAAAGGCTATCGGCGAAAATATATATGATATAAGCAGGACTAAAATATGTGCAGAAGCTGGCTTTTTGCAAGGGGTAAAATCTGCGCCTTCAATTAAGAGAATATGGAGCTGATATACTCAAAAGTCATGCATTACAGCTAGGCTTAATATTATTTTATGAATTTGACACTGGATTGGTATAATGATATAATTCATTACAGAGTGTGAAGCCACACGAAGGGGTACACCACCTTGGGTGTATTTTTTCGTGTGGCTTTTTTTACGCATAATGAACACGGAATTAAATAATAAATGGAAAATATGTTGATAATTTGTTTGTTATTTTACCTTGTGTTCTAAATATAAGAAAGGGGTGATAAAGATGGTAAAAATAAATGGAGAAGAAGTAAGTATTGAAAGTGGACTATCTTTAGAAGAAGTTATTGTTAATCAAGGATACACTATAGAAAAAACTGTAGTTGAGCTTAATGGTGAAATAATACCAAAAGCTCAGTATAAACAAACTAATATTAAAGATGGCGATGCCCTAGAAGTAATAAGCTTTGTAGGTGGAGGCTGATATTGATAAATCAGAAACGTGTATAAGCAGTATATATGAAGCATTTTATAAGAATATTTAAAGGAGTGGTTATGGTGAAAAAAGATACATTAGTAATTGGGGGACATGAATTTTCTTCTAGATTCATTTTAGGTTCTGGAAAATATAATTTGGATTTAATTAAGGCGGCAGTAGAAAATGCTGGCGCACAGATAATTACTTTAGCATTAAGACGCGCGAATACAAATGGTGGAGAGAATATTTTAGATTATATTCCAAAGGGAGTGACTTTACTTCCAAATACCTCTGGAGCTAGAAATGCAGAAGAAGCTGTTAGAATTGCAAGGCTTGCTAGAGAAATGAGCTGTGGAAATTTTGTCAAGGTTGAAATTATCCGCGATTCAAAATATCTGCTTCCAGATAATTATGAGACAATTAAGGCAACAGAAATCCTTGCAAAAGAAGGTTTTATAGTAATGCCTTATATGCATGCAGATTTAAATGTAGCTCGTGATTTAGTTAACGCTGGAGCTGCATGTATTATGCCCCTTGCATCACCAATAGGTTCTAATAGAGGATTAGCTACAAAAGATTTTATTAAAATATTAGTAGATGAAATTGATCTTCCAATTATAGTTGATGCGGGAATTGGACGTCCATCTCAGGCATGTGAAGCAATGGAAATGGGAGTTGCAGCTGTTATGGCCAATACTGCTATTGCAACAGCAGGTGATATTCCAGCTATGGCAGGTGCTTTTAGACAAGCTATAGAAGCAGGCCGTGCAGCGTATCTTTCTGGTTTAGGCCGTGTGCTTGATAGAGGTGCAGCAGCATCTTCACCATTAACAGGCTTTTTGCAGGATTAGGAGGGGAAGTTATGAGTAATCAACGCGTAAATCACATGGAATATATGCCAGGAATGGAAGTTTTAGAATCAGATGTAATGGATCAGGTTGTAAGCAGCATGGAAGCTTATGATTATGATAAATACACAGCAGGAGATGTTAGGAAAGCATTAGATAACACTTATCGTACAATAGAAGATTTTGCAGCGCTATTATCTCCAGCAGCAGCACCATTTTTAGAAGAAATGGCACGACTTGCACAAGAAGAGACAAGGAAGCATTTTGGTAATTCAATTTACATGTTTACACCTTTATACCTTGCAAATTACTGTGAGAATTATTGTATTTACTGCGGTTTTAACTGTCATAATAAAATACGCCGTGCAAAGTTAAATGCTGAGGAAATTGAAAAGGAAATGCAGGCTATAGCTAAAACTGGCTTAGAAGAAATACTTCTTCTTACAGGAGAAAGCAGAAAGATGTCAGATGTAGAGTACATAGGAGAAGCTTGCAAAATAGCACGTAAATACTTTAAACTGGTAGGACTTGAGGTTTATCCAATGAACTCTGATGAATATGAATATCTTCGTAAGTGCGGTGCTGATTTTGTTACTGTATTCCAAGAAACATATAATTCAGATAAATATGAAACTCTTCACCTAGAAGGACATAAGCGTATTTTCCCTTATAGAATAAATGCTCAAGAAAGAGCACTAAAGGGTGGCATGCGTGGGGTTGGCTTTGCAGCACTTCTTGGATTAGATGATTTCCGTAAAGATGCTTTTGCTACAGGATTACATGCATATCTTCTTCAAAGGAAGTATCCACATGCTGAAATTGCATTTTCATGTCCAAGACTAAGACCAATTATTAATAATGATAAAATTAATCCAAAAGATGTTCACGAGCCACAGCTTTTACAAGTAATAACTGCATATCGTCTTTTTATGCCTTTTGCAAGCATCACTATTTCAACAAGAGAACGTGCAGAATTCCGTAATAATGTAATAGGGCTTGCAGCTACTAAGATTTCAGCAGGGGTAAGTACCGGGATTGGAAGCCACAGCGATGATTCAGAGGATAGAGGCGATGACCAATTTGAAATTGCAGATAACAGAAATGTAGATGAAGTATATGAAGCAATTAAAGAAAGAGGCTTGCAGCCAGTAATGAATGACTATGTTTATGTATAAAAATAAGATCCAAGGCTTAATACCTTGGATCTTATTTTATGGATGAAATTTCTTTACTTGCCTTATTAAAATATTTACTGAGCTTCATTAAGGCAATAGCTTTCTTTCTGTTCGCTGTTGAATAAGGCAGATTTTTCATGGAAGCATAAGATGACAGACGATTGTTTTGGAAAAATATAAATTTAATTAGTTCTCTTTCTTCCTTATCTAAATAGTTAAGTGCTGATTTTAAAGCCTCAAAGTCACATTTACTGCAAAGTACATCTTCAAAGTTGTCATCATTTGAGGGTAAATTGTTTTCTAAATCATCAGATAAGGTAAGAGCTTCAGAACCTTCAAGTGAGCTTCTATTCTTAACTCTTTTAATTAAGTCGTTAATATTATTTTTTATTCCATTGGTAGCATAAGCAACAAATCTATGATTTGTACAATTATACATAGATAGACATTTAAAAAGTGAGTGATAGCATTCATTTTGTATATCATTTTTATCATATCCGTGTAGAAAAGTTCTTTTTGCAATGTTAAGTATTAAAGGTCTAAATTCTTTAGCTAACTTTTCTTTAGATAATGTATCTCCAGCCTTTGACTTTAGTACTAAATTTTCAATATAATCATAATCCATATAGGACCTCCTTGATAATTAATACAGAAATATACTTAGAGAAAAAAAGATGTAAAATTATTCCTGTAAAAAGTATATATGAGGTACGGATACTTATTTTTTTAGAAATTAGAAAGTTTAATTATAGAAATTAGAAAATATAAAAATGTTTCTATATTTAACTTGATTAGACTTAGGAATTTCTATTATGATATCCTTATGGATAAAATAATATAAGGCACATGGACTTGCTATTTATTTGATTGTGCCTAAAGCAAAAGGAGAAGTTTTATGGAATTTAGAAAATCAGTTGAAGCTGATATTGATAATATAATGAACATAATTAAGCAGGCTCAAAGTTACTTTAAGGAAAATGGAATTGATCAGTGGCAGAATAATTATCCGAATTCAAAAACAATCAAAAATGATATTAATGGTGAAAATAGCTATGTACTATTAGATGAAAATAAAATTGTTGCCACAGCTGTGATTTCCTTCGATGGAGAAAAAACTTATGATACCATTTACAATGGAGAATGGCTTAGTAATAATGAATTTGCAGTTGTTCATAGGATAGCAGTCGATAATAACTGTAAGGGAAGAGGAGTATCGTCATTAATTATAAAAAATGTAGAGAAGCTTTGCTTGGAAAAAGGTATACATAGCATTAAAATAGATACTCATAAAGAAAATATATCTATGCAGAAACTATTAAAGAAAAATGAATTTAAATATTGTGGGATAATTTATCTAGAAGATAAAAATGAGAGAATAGCCTTTGAAAAGTTAATATAGATTAAGAAAAGGAGCTTTTTAGATAATATATGAAATTTTATTATGCACCCATGGAAGGGATTACAGGACATATTTATAGAAATGTTCACAATGCCCTTTTTAAAAATGATATAGACAAATATTTTTCGCCCTTTGTTGTTGCAAATCAAAGCAAAAGCCTTAAGACAAAAGAATTAGTTGATATATTACCTGAAAATAATCAAGGAATAGCTTTGGTTCCACAAATATTAACTAATAATGCGAAAGATTTTATAAATACAGCAAAAAAAATGAAGTATCTTGGATATAATGAAATTAATTTAAACTTAGGATGCCCATCTGGAACTGTGGTTTCGAAAAATAGAGGTTCGGGATTTCTTTCAAAAAGAAAGGAATTGGATAAATTTCTAGAAGAGATTTTTTCTGAGGCAGTAACTAAAATTTCAATAAAGACAAGGCTCGGAAAAGATAGTCCTGAAGAGTTCTATGAGCTTATTAAAATATTCAATAAATATCCTATGGAAGAGCTTATAATTCATCCAAGAACTCAAAAAGATTTTTATGGAAATGAACCTAATCTTAAGGTCTTTAAAGATGCATTAAGCCTGAGCAAAAACACTGTCTGCTATAATGGCGATATTTTTACAGTTGAAGCTTATGAAGAGTTTACTAAGAATTTTAAAAGTGTCCAAACAATAATGCTTGGCAGAGGACTGCTAGCAAACCCTGAACTTGTAAGAAATATTATTAATGAGACTAAACTTAATAAGGAAACTTTAAAAGAATTTCACGATAGAATATATGAAGAATATAAGAAGTATCTTAGTGGAGATATTTATGTACTACATAAAATGAAGGAATTATGGTTTTATATGATTAAGATGTTTTATGATGGTGGAAGTTATGCTAAGAGAATAAGAATGTGTGATAACTTCAGTGATTATGAGGTAGCAGTGCTATGTTTGTTTAAAGAAAGAGAACTTAAATAACATAAGACCAAACATTATGATGTTTGGTCTAATGCTACAAGTTTAACTTTATTAATCTCTAAATTCTTGATAGTTATAATATAAAAGTCAAGCTACTCTTTATCTATTTTTACTCTTAACATTTTATTCTTAACTTTTACTGCGTATTTTAATTCATATGCTGGTGCACCATTATTAATTGCTTTTGCAATTTCGTCCATTTCTTTTTTTATATTTTCCTCATCAGCATACCAACCAAGTAAAATTGATTTTTCTCCCCAAAACGATCCATTATTAACACCAATAAGCCAATATTTAGGCTCATCAATCTTTGCTTTATAAATTACATGTGACGCTAAAACCTTATAGCAATTAACAATTGATTTTCCGTCATATGATTTAATAGTGATTTTACCAGTTGGTACAATTATATTAGTGGCTAAAGTTCCTTTACTTTCAGTAGAATTCATTTCACCTAACATTAAATAATCTAAGGACACATTAAGTTCTTTAGATAAAATAATCAATTTCTCTATTTCTGGATAGCTGCTTCCTTGTTCCCATTTAGAAACTGCTTGACGACTAACTCCAATTATTTCTGCTAGCTCTTCCTGCGAAATATGTCTTTCTTGCCTAAGTGATTTTAAATTAGCTGCAAATCCCATGATTTCTTACCTCTTTTCTTCATTATCATATGTAAATTATAATAGGTTTTACATTAAAATAACACTAACCTGCAATTGCAAATTCGCAACTTATATTTGCATTGTTCATAAATTTTATAGAAAAATGCTTCACTGTTAATTTTATTAAATTTTTCTCTCTGCTATATAAACCCTAATCTTAAGTATCAATTTCGCATTTAATGCAGTATTTAATTGAAGTTTTTATAATTATTAAGGTTTTAATAAATATACATGATAAACTGTTAAAATTATCATGTAAAATAATAGAAATGAATGCTGAAAAATGTTGAAACACCAAAAGTTGAATGATAGAATATAGTTATAGTTGAAAAATTTTGGATACAGACTTTTATGGTGCATATTTATGCTATGTTTTATGCAGCTTTAATTTTGAAACGCATTTAATAGAAGATGACATCATTTAATAAATGGTTACTGTGACAAAGTAAAAATCATTTCTTTTTATTTTAATTATAGCTATTCTATTTTAAGAGGGGTATTAGATTATGAAGGTGTCTTTTAGGATAAAATTATTTATCTTTTGTGTGGTCATTATATTATTTACATCGATTCCTATTGCAATAATTACAAGGAATTATATGATTAATTCATTGAAGGAGGATTTTGTATCAGATGGTAAGGAACAGGTAGAAGGATTAGATAATAATATTTTGAGTTTAATTAATAACATGAAAGAAAATGCAAAAATACTAGCAGACGATAAAGATATTAAAAAAGCTGATGAATCAGTATCTGCTTTGTTTAATATAAAAGATGTTGATGTAAATAAGAAATATTCAGGACAGATGCAAGGGCTGGAGAGTGATATTTATAGTAAGCTTGAACTTTATGCTAGAACTCATGGTGAGACACAATATGCATGCTTTGGAACTAAATGGGGTGGGTATATTCAATGGCCAGATGGACTAGGCAATGGTAAATTTGATCCTAGAAAGAGGCCATGGTATTCTTTAGCTTTAGAGCATCCGGATGAGGTAGTCATTTCAGATCCATATGAAGTTGAAATTGATAAAAGTAATAATATAATCATAAGCGCATGCACTACTGTGAGAAATGATTCTGGTGATATAGTTGGAGTAATATCTATTGATACAAGTTTAAATAAATTATCAGATATTATAAGAAATACAAAAAGTATAAATAATGGGTATTATTTTTTGTATTTAAAAGATGGAACTATATTAGCGAATCCAAATTCAGATTTAAACTTTAAAAACATAAAAGATTTGGAGGAAAAGAATTCTGAAAGCAGTACTACTAACAATTTTGAATTTAGTGATACTTCTAAATTTATAAATACAGAAAATGGCAGCTTTGATGCTGCTGTAAATGGAAGCGACAGTCTTGTTAATATCTATACATCACCTTACACTGGGTGGAAGCTTGCAACAGTCATACCTAAAAATGAATTTATGACGGAAGTAAGAAATGTTGAAAATATGATAATTAAAATTACAATTTGCATTTTAATATTAGGAATAGTTTTAACTTATTTCGTTATTAGAACCATAACTTCTCCAATAAAAAAATTAACTACTCTCATGAAAACTGTTGAAGAAGGAGAGCTTTTGGTTAAAGCAACTATTGAAACGAATGATGAATTTGGAGCCTTGGGAGGTTCATTTAATTTGATGATGGAGCGTTTGAATTCAAATTATGAGGAGCTATCAGCTTTATATGAAGAATTAGTAGCTACAGAGGAAGAGCTTAGAACTCAATATGAAGAACTTCAACATAATGAAGATGCCTTAAGAAACAGCGAGGAAAGATATAAGCTAGCTTTAGAATGCGCGAATGATTCGATTTGGGAAGTGAATTTAGATACTGGAGAGTTTTTCTGCTCTGATAAATTGACGGACATTATTGGTGATGAATGGAAAGTATATAAGTATTCCAAAGATTTTACATATAATTTAGTTCATCCTAAGGATTTGGATAGACTAGAAAACGAAATAAATAAACATATTAATAATGAAACAAAATCTATAGAAATTGAATATAGGCTCAAAAGAAATGATGGT
Source organism: Clostridium sp. BL-8 (assembly GCF_002006495.1). Lineage (NCBI taxonomy): Bacteria > Bacillati > Bacillota > Clostridia > Eubacteriales > Clostridiaceae > Clostridium > Clostridium sp. BL-8. Next base: position 90,081 of record NZ_LZZL01000003.1, on the reverse strand, counting down.
TATTATGTTTGGGCATTATGTAAAGGCAAGGCTATAAGAAACTCTGAGAATAAGGTTTTAAAACTTGCAGGTTCAATTTCAGATATATCAAAAAAGAAGCTGTCAGAAGAAAAACTAGAGTTTATGGCTTATTATGATACACTCACTAGACTTCCTAATAAAGCTTTACTTATTAAGAAACTAAACAAGCAGTTTAAAATTAGCAAAAAAGAACAAACATCAGGAGCCGTATTCTTTATTGATTTAGATGATTTTAAAAATATAAATGATTTAATGGGACATAAATATGGTGATGAAGTACTTGTTTATTTATCGAGGTATTTACAAAAAATAATGCGTGAAAAAGATATTGTGTGCAAATTTAGCGGCGATGAATTTATGATAATTAGTCCTTTAATTGAAGAATCTGAAGTTGAGGATTATGCAAATAAAATGCTAGCGTTATTTAATCAGAGTTTTAATATTGACAACACACAAACACTTGTGACAGCAAGTATTGGAATTGCATTATATCCTAAGGATGGCATGGATACAGATACAATCATAAAAAATTCAAGTTTAGCTATGTATAAAGCAAAAGAGATGGGTAAGAATAGGTATGCATTATATAATCATGAAATTTATTTAAGGTTGGAAAGAATAAATAAGATTAATAATATACTAAGAAGTGCTATTATCAATAATGAATTTAGTGTCAATTATCAACCACAATATGATACCGTAAAAAATGAAGTGTTTGGATTTGAAGCATTAATTAGGTTAAATAGCAGAGAGCTTGGCTTCATATCCCCAGTAGAATTTATTCCAATAGCAGAAAAGTATGGTTATATAACAGAAATAACTCTGTGGGTATTGAGAGAAGCCTGCAAACAGAGTGTTAAGCTTTTTGAAAATGGTTATAATTTTAAAAGTATGAGTATTAATATTTCATCTGTTGATTTACAACAAGCTGGTTTTCTAGAAAAAGTTGTAGAAATTATTGAGGAAACAGGTGTAGAAACTAAGTTTATTGAATTAGAAATTACTGAGACAGTATTAATGAAATCTATAGATTCAAGTATAGATATATTGAAAAAATTTATGGATATGGGAATTAGAATTGCTCTTGATGATTTTGGAACAGGTTATTCTTCACTTGCTTATTTGAGAAAAATTCCAATAAGTACATTAAAGATAGATAAATCATTTATAGATGATATTCATTCTAGTAATGTAGAAAAATCCATAATTAATAGTGTAATTAGAATGGCACATGCTATGGATTTAAAGGTAGTAGCAGAAGGAGTTGAAAATAGAGAACAATTTCTAATTCTAAAAGATAAAAGTTGTGATTATATTCAAGGTTATTACTTTAGTAAACCACTGCCTGCAAGCAAAATTGAGGAAATATTTATATAAATCATTCTATAGCTTTGTATTAGCGTTAGAGTAAGGCAAAGGAGAGATCATAGATGAAAAAGATTATGAATATAATAGTGCTTATAGCTTTGCTCTTGGGCATATATTCATTTTTTCACATGAGGAAAGTTACAAATCTTCAAGCTATAAATGGAAATATGTATCTCGATAAATATGATTTTGCAGGACAAGGAATAATTAATTTGGATGGACAGTGGGAAATATATAATAATGAATTATTAACTCCGGAGGATCTGAAAAATAGAAAACCAGATGAATATTTTACGATTCCAGGCAACTTAAAGGAGCAGCTTAGAGAAAATAATGCAGGATATATGACTTTAAAATTAGAAATAGAAGCTCCAAAAGATGTTATATATGGCCTTAGAATAAAAAGGTTATTATCAGCTTCAAAACTTTGGGTAAATGGAATAGTTCAAGGCGAGGTTGGAAAAGTCGGAAAAAGCTATGAGGATGAGAAGGCTATATATCTGCCAATATACTCATATTTTATGCCTGAAGATGGGCATATTGAAATTGTAATTCAGACTTCAGACTACAGAGAAGTGTTTCCTACTATTCAGTCAATGGAGCTTGGACTTAAAGATCAGATAATAAATGAATCGCTTATTGCTTCTGGAATAGACTTTATAATATTTGGCGGATTGCTCGTAATAGAATTAATCTTCATATCGCTATATAAAAGAATGCCGAATAAAAAATCATATTTATTTTTTGTTATATTATGTTTGTTTATACAATTAAGATGCTTGTTTTTAAATGAGAGGATAATTGTCCATTTCTTTCCTAATATGCCTTTTGAGTTATTAAGCAAAACAGCAGCACTTACATATTATTTATGGATACCAGTATATGTGTTTTTTATAAAAGACGTATTTCCTAATATGAAGAAGAGGATTGTTATAATTTCATCAATATTTTCTATAATATTTGGGGGTATATGTCTTTTTACCAACAATACCTTTTATGATAGACTATCAGTTCCAGGTGAAATAATTGTAATTATTATTGCAGCAGATATATTTGCCTTCCTTATAAAAAAAGTTAAAGAAAAAGAACAAAACAGTATAATATCCCTCATAGCTTTTGGTGGTTTAATCATAACTGGAGTTAATGATATGCTTGTTAATAATGGACTTCCGTATGTTGGTAGATATCTTTTTCAAATAGGTATGTTTATATTTGTACTTTTAGAAACTTATTCCTTAACTTTAAATTATACATATCAAGTAAATAAAACAAAAATTCTTAAAGAAAAAAATAAAGAGATATACGAAAAGTCCATAAGAGATGGACTTACAAATTTATATAATAGATATTATATTGATAAAGTTTTAGATGATATGATGGATGCATATATAGAGAGCGGAGACATCTTTACTATAATGATGATTGACGTTGATTTTTTCAAGCATATCAATGATACTTATGGCCATCTATGTGGAGATAAGGTACTTATAGATATTAGCAGCTATCTTATGGATAATTTAAGAAAAACAGATTTTATTGGACGTTATGGTGGAGAAGAATTTATTATTATTTTTCCACATACAAAAATACAAGAAGCTAAGAAAATAGCAGAAAATATAAGAAGAAATATTGAGGCACTTCAAATAGATGACGATATAAGAGTAACAATAAGTGGCGGTTTGTATGAAAATAAAACCCAAATAAAACAGGTGGCTATACAAAATGTTGATAAGCTATTATATTTAGCAAAAGAAAGAGGCAGAAATAGAATAGAAGTAATGGAAGAAGAGGAGGAAAGTAGAAAGTGATGCTTAAAAGCTGAAACTGTTTATTAAGACATCACTTTTACCAAGCTTTGGCTCACCACTAGAAAGTTCCATTATTTCTTCATTATTATCTTCTTCATCAAAAGAGATTACGTTTGTGACTTTTTTCTTTGTAGTCAGGCCTTTATTTGCTCTCATTTTCTTTTCAGAAGTTTTTGTAACTTTACTCTGGGCGTCTAAATTTTTTTGGTCAGTTTTCTGAGCGGTAGTGTCAATTTTATCACTAGCAGCTTCTTCAATGCAATTTGTATTTTTTACGGACTTTATGGCATTAATATTATTAGCATTAACGTCTACTAATACCTCTTTATCAATATTGCTGCTAAAGTTTATGCTGTCTGTTTGATTAGTATCTACTTCTTGATTTATATCAACATGATTTAATGAAATGACGTTATTAATTGGTGCTTTAACATTATTATTGTAATTTTCCAAGTGATCTTTAGTATTATTATTATTAGTATTTTTAGCTGATTCTTTAGAACTAGGTACCATATCCTCAGGGGCTTTTTCAGCAGCGGCTTTGACAGGCTTTTCTACCTTAATATTTTGGTGCTTTACAAAATTTTTAACTACATATACTCCACCAGCCATAAGTTCAACCATTTCTAATTTTATAAAGGTGTCTAAAGCCAAGCTGACTTCTGCAGCTTCTCTATTAAATTCTATTGCTAAGGTTTCAATTGTATAAGGGATGTTTTTAGATATATATAATTCCCCATTTAAATTTACTTTTCCACATAAAGCTAAAAGCCTGGTCCAAACATAGTGGATTACATCTCTTTCAGGCATTCTATCAATTATTTTAAATTTTGTATCCTCATACATATCAACTCTTAATCTAATAAATTTTCTTTCTCTCATTTTCTTTCACTCCTATATAAAGCACAGCAAAAAAACTCTTTAAGACTTATCTTATTAATCTTTTCATGCGCGTAATTTTTATTTTCATATAGGATATATGTTAATAATAGAAGAATAACAATAACAAATAAAAATTTTTTTGAAATAAATTTCTTACAAATTAGATTTTGCTTGAGTTTTATATTCTAGAATCTTAAAGGATAGCTCTAAAGTAAACAAATTACTGCTATCATCAAGTGCTACTCCAAGTATTTTATGAATTTTATTAAAGCGGTAAAAGAATGTACTTCTATGTATATTTAATTTTTTTGCAGTGATATTTGCATTTCTATTATTTTCAAAATAGGTCTTTAGAGTTAAGAATAAATCGGTCTTATTTTCTTTATCAAAGTCTATTATTTGATTAAGCCAAGGATGAATTAAAGCTGATAAGCTTATCTTATTTAAATTACCATTTGGATCATCATAAATTTGAAATATATAATTATCTATATAATTTTCAAAGTAAATAATATTATTTGTATTTATATTTTTATTATCTGTATCTACATTTTCAGATAAGTTTAAAGCATGCACAGACTGATGAAAGAAGTCCTGTATATTTAACAAATTCTGAAAGGGAAGGCTTATACCACATTTCAATTTGTTTAAATGCAAAAAAATTAATAGGTTTTCTTTTATAGAAGCTGTAATAACTTCATTATATTCATTGCTGATAAGAAAAATAATTTTATCATTATAATAAGTAGAAATACAATTTTCAAGTATTACCTTAAGTCTTTCAATTAATTCTCTTAAGGCAAAATTGTGTCTATAATCCTTATACTTTTGCTTAAAAGGTATAGATAGAATAATGAAATTTTCCTTTATACTAAAATTATTGTTTTGTAATCTTCCCATAATATATTCAATATTGTCAATCTTATTTATCAATAAATCCATTAAGTAGTATTCTTCATTTAATCCTGAGGTGGTGACAAATAAGTTTTCTCTTTCTAATTGAATAGAAAGTACTTTAGATAGGGCATTTGTCAGTTCTAAATCATCTTCTTGAAATTCCCTATTGCTTTGCAAAACTCCAATGTATCCAACTGTAATATTATTAATTATTATTGCACAGAAAATTAAATTCTCGTCATCATAATAAAAGAAGGAATTAGTTGTATTGTAAATATTGTCGATACATTTGCTTTTTTTCATTAAGGCTACTATATCCAGCATAAGATATTCTTCACCATTGTGAATTTCTATATTTGAATTATTAGTTTTTGCAAGCTTTGAGCGAGCAATAATTCTATAACTGGTATCTAAAATGAAAATTTGATTGTTTAATAGATTTTCAGTTACACTGAGAATTTTATCAATATTTCCATTGTTTAATAAACTATCATAAATTTCATATTTCTTTATATCTAAATAATTTCTTTTGCACATTAATTTTGCTCCTTATCATTATTAAAAAAATGTATGAATTGGATATAGCTAAATAGAGAATTTTTAGACTTATTTTTGATGAAGGCAAGTTTTCCATATGTTAATATTAATACAATTCGTTTATTTTGGTAAGAGAAATTAAATTACCAGAAACTATTTAAATTAAAGATATTAATACAAAGGAGAATTTTATTATGACTTTTTCAATATTAGGTATAACAGCAGGAAGAAAAGATTCAAATTCTGAAATTCTATTAAAGGAAGCACTACTTGCATGTCAGGAACAAGGTGCAGACGTAAAAATGATTAATTTAAGAGACTATAACATTATTGAATGTTCTGGATGTACAGCTTGTACACATGGTATGACTAGTGGAAAAAATGTTGGATGTACATTAAGCAAAAAAGATGATAAGCAGGCAATCATGGATGTTATGTTAAATGTAGATGCTATAATTGTATCAGCACCAACATATGATTTAATGCCAACAGCAACGTTCACAAAGTTTATGCATAGAAATTTAGCATATGAATCAGCATTTTTAGAATCAATTGGAGCAATTAAGCATAGAGATAGAGTTGCAGGATTAATTGCAGTTGGAGGCTCTACTCGTTCATGGCAGTCAATGGCTTTGGAAAGTATGCAGGCTACATGTTTTACAAATGATTTTGACGTAGTAGATATGTATTTAGCAACAAGAGTACCAGCGCCAAAACAATGTTTATTACATGATGATATGATAAAGCGTGCTCATAAAATGGGTGAAAATATCATGAGATCATTAAACACACCAGTAGCAGAAAGAGAATGGCTTGGTGATGAAGGCATGGGATGGTGTCCACATTGTCATTCAAATGCATTAATTTTAGGAGAGCCACAATGGGATGGAGTATATTTTCCAGTTGAATGTCAAGTTTGTGGTGCAGGAGGAAATTTAGAAAAGACAGAAGAAGGTAAGTGGAAATTCGTAATTCAAGAAGATGGCTTAAGTCGTGATCGTACAGATACTAAAGGAAGACAGGAGCATGTAAAGGAAATTATGCATACACAAGGTGGTTTCTATACAGAAGAAAATTTAGCAACTGTTAAAGAAAAGTTTGCTAAATATAAGGATTTAAAATTTCCTACAATTGAAATTAACAGATAATAAAATAGGGATAGGGTATTAATATACAAAGGCTATATGATGTTTTGAAAAATTGATGGAAAAATCGAAAGTTATATCCCAACTTATTATAGATAGAAATGCAAAAAAATTATAAAAAATAATCAGAATAGTAGATGATATATTTTAGCAAAAGTTATAAATTTATAATAAGGTTATAACTTTTGCTAATTTTTTTTATATTAATTGTAGGTTATACAAGTTGAATGAATAAATTAGGTAAAGAAAGTAATTTTGTTTAATGCTAAAAATAATGGAGGGATATTTATATGATTATTAATAAATTAGATGATGGAACATATTATTGTTTTTGTTGATTAAGTAGTAAAAAGAAGTTTATGATAATGATTAGGTAAATTTATAAAAAAATCAAGATAATAGATGAAATGTTTTAGCGAAAGTTATAAACTATAAATAAGCGTATAATTTTCGCTAATTTTTTGCTTAAATAAGATTATAAGGGGAATGATTCGAATGATAAAAGGGATAAAGCTAAAAGTATTGTTACCATTAATATCACTTAGTTTGTTTTTTATAGTGTTTATGGCAATACAATTTAACGCCACAAGTAACAATTTAAAAAAGGTACGGGAAATGAATAATAAATATTTTTATATAAGCACTAAAGCTGATGAACTAAAATTAGATGTTGTACAAGTCCAGCAATTTCTTACAGATATTAGTGCGACAAGAGGCGCAAAAGGCTTTGATGATGGGTTTGATGAAGCAGAAAAATTTGCTAAGGATCTAGAAAGTGTTGTGAGTGATCTTAAAGAAAAAAATCCAGAAAGTGCAAGTGAATTAGATAATATACAAAAAAGTTTTGAAACTTATTATGAAACAGGAAAGAAAATGGCACAAGCTTACATAGACGGTGGTCCTGAAAAAGGAAATTTATCTATGGGAGAATTTGATTCTACTTCAGAAAAGATTAATGAGGAAGCAGATACATTTAACGAAGCAGCAGCAAAAAACATTGAAATATCTATGAGTAGTATAGAAAATGATATAAGAAATACAATAATTTTAATGGGAATATCTGTTTTAGCATTGGTGATAATATTTGTTATAGCTTGGAGATATATATCTAAAAGTATTGTTGCACCAATAACTACTATGCTTTCAAAACTTAATGAAATGTCTAATAATGGTGGAGATTTAACCCAAAGGATTGATTTTCATAGCAATGATGAGATTGGTGAAATGGCAAAAAGTTTTAATTTAATGCAGGAGTCTTTTAGGCAGATTATCAATGTTGTTATTAATGAATCAAGAAATGTCGAAAATAAAGTTGAAAAAACTAATGAAAATATAGGTGAGTTATCTGGATTAATTGAAGATGTTTATGCTACAACAGAAGAATTATCAAGTGGTATGGAGGAGACAGCAGCTTCAACAGAAGAAATGAGCAATACTACATCTTTAATTAACTCAGATATGAAGGGAATTGCACTAAAGGCAAAAAGTGAAGCTGAGAATTCGAAGCTTATAAATGAGAGAGCTAATGAACTCAAAAATAAAGCTGTTAATTCTATGGAAAATGCTCAAAAGATTAATTCACAAACTCAAAGTAAATTATTAGAAGCTATTGAAAAAGCTAAAGAAGTAGAAAAGATAAAGGTTTTATCAGAAGCTATTTTAGAAATTGCTTCTCAAACAAATTTATTAGCATTAAATGCATCAATAGAGGCCCAAAGAGCAGGTGAAGCAGGGAAAGGTTTTTCAGTAGTAGCAGAAGAAATTAGAAATCTTGCAGAAGATTCTAAAAACACTGTATCAGAAATAAGTAATATTAGTAATATCGTTATGGGAATAGTAGACAACTTGGTTTCTACTTCTCAAGATATGCTTAAATTTATTAATGTTGATGTGATAAATGATTATGAGATGATTGTTAAAACAGGAGAGCAGTATAGTAAAGATGCAGCTATGGTTTATGATATGACAACAGAATTTAGCAATAAATCTAACAGTATGATGGATTCTATGCTTAGGGTTTCGGATGCAGTAAAACAAATAAATGATTCAAATACTGAATTAGCTGCTGGAACCACTAATATTGCAGAAAATATAAATACCATATCTGAAAGTTCGGGAAATGTTGTTGAATTAATTAAGGAAGTTAGTGTAAGCACTAATAAGCTAATTAGTATGGTTAATAATTTTAAGGTATAACTATGGTTATTAAAAATAAGTAGCTTAAAGAGAAAAGACAAGCGTAACTATTTTAAGCTTGTCTTTTCTGTTATTTAAATTTTCTTCGTATTACAATGCTCATAGATTTTTTTGCATTGCTTTCCTTTAAAATTTTTGTAGCTCTAAAGAAATTTCTTAATTCAAGATTAGTCCAGTGCTATAAGGGATTACCTATTAACCTTTCACAAGTTCTTGCCCACATTTTGAATTTATCAAGATCAGTTGCAGCACAAGTAATAAATTCTTCAGACACACCTGCATAGCGCATAGGTCTCCACTTATAATTGTTATCTAACAAAAGATCACCTCATTTTTATATGTAAAATAATAAAGTTTAGTTTATGCAACTTGAAAAACATTGATATTTCTGGAATTACAATAATGCATAGGCGTTGTTATCAGTATGGTCCCATAGAAATCCATTTTTGCCAGCCGTAAGATGAATTGGTATTCTTGTAAACGGGTAAATAAGAAGCTTTGCAAGAAGTTTTTAAGATTTACTTCAAATTTATTAGACGGCTGGTAAATTTTTGTGCGGAAGTTGATTATGAGTAAGTTTGATGATATCATTGGTATTAAGAAATAGCTATTTTGCTTTGGATTAACTTCAACATGAGATGTATTTAAATCAATTGAAATAAGAAATCACTTCTTCAGTCAAAAGAGATTAACTTCAACATGAGATGTATTTAAATTTACATCTTCTACAATAAAATATTTTTCCATTTCGATTAATCTAATATTAGTTATACTTGCTTTAAATAAAAGCATATTCATAAAACTTGACTACGGATTATTAATTACTTTTGTTTGCTTGTTCATTTCAGTAGGAAATATATCTCACATTGCTACAATACGTAATTTTCTCACATTTTTGACTCATACATCAACAAGTATTTATTTGTCTGCATTGTTATCAAGTCAAATCATAAGCAATGTGCCAAGCAGTATTTTGTTTGCTCACTTTGCATTCAATTGGCAGGCACTTTTTTATGGAGTGACTATTGGCGGACTTGGGACTCCTATTGCTTCACTGGCAAGTATTATTTCTTACAAGATTTTGAGCCTTGAATATCCTTACAAAAAGAAGGAATATCTATTGAAGTTTATTTCGTTAAACTTTTTTTGTCTATAAATTATAGGAGTGATTTTTTATATCTATCTTCAAGGAAATTAGGTAGAGTATAAATGAGACGTACTTTAAAATAAGCAGTAGCTTGAATAATATAGCTAGTCTGTTCTAATGCAGATACAGCAGACACATATGTTAGAATAGACTGCATAATAATTATAAATTACTCAATGCAGCCTGTTCTTGTTTTATTTTATGAGAATTAGTTAATTAACGCCAAGTTACTTTAAGCTTAGACCTATCTACCAGTCTTTTATACCTATATTTAGGATAGCCAACTATAATACCACCAGTGACTATTAATTCTTCTGGAAGGTCTAATACTTTGAGTAATGGCTGATAGCCAGACCTAGCACAGGTCTCAACAAGGCCTGAATAGCATGTTCCTAGTCCAAGACTTGATGCAAACAATTCGGCATAGGCAAGAGAGAAATGAGTGTTATCACGTCCACGTGCAAAACTTTTCTCAGCTAGTGCTAGGATAAAGCAGGGTGCATTTCGCAAAATAACATCCAGCCCTGTTTTATGATGGTGTTCTACTAAATCAGAAAAATAAGCTGCAGCTGGATCACCTTTTGAGACTGCTTCATCCATCCAGGCTACTGTAGCTTTGGTAATAGCCTGTAGAGTATTCTTATTATCAATAACCAAGTACTGCACACCTTGAGTATTATTACTCGTAGGAGCTAGTCTTGCAATATCTAGTAGCTTTAGGATTTTGTCTTTTGGAACTGCATCTTCTTTATACACCCGTACAGAGCGTCTGGCACGAAGAAAACTTTCTGCAATCTCAGCATTTACGACCGGAGTATTATCTAACAAAACTTGGTCATTAAGTGGTGCATAAGCATGATCTAATGCCGATTGGGGGCAGGCAGCAACACAATGACCACAAGCTATGCAAGTAAGTCCAGCATCTGTTGGAGTCCTTTCCTCAGTCATTCCAATATAATTCTTTGGGCAAACCGCAGCACAAACGCCGCAACCAATACATTTGTCCTTATTAACATTAAGCAAATCCATTAAAATTCATCCTTTCCTTTATGAAAAGCATATTACTGTAAAATCAGCTGTTCATCAATATTTCGTGTGGTTTAAATTGCTTTTATAATCATCTTCTTGAATAAGAGCGCATCTAACTATCGAGTGTCTTTGAATAATTGAATACTTCTTCAGACCAAGTACGCGACCATGCTCCGAATGGACGTAATAACTCCATAAGCTCTTTTCCACGTGTAGTTAATTGGTAACCATCATTAGTGCGATCTACAATATCAGCTTCTCTAAGTTCTTTGATACGGTTGTTTAATATTGTAGGAGAGATTGACTCACACCGTTTTTGAAGTTCTCTAAAAGTAGAAGGGCCCTCCTGTAAATTCCAAATGATACCCATTGCCCAATTCTTACCTAAAAGATCAAAGAGAGCCATAATCGGGACACCGGATTTAGAGCCCCTAACGGGTTTACCTGGACATGGAACTGCCATATTAATTCCTCCTTGAAAAATATCTCTAAATATAAATCGCTCCTCGCTTGTAATAGAAAAGCGAGGAACTTAAGTATTTTGTCTTATTTGTTAGCTAATTTTTCAGCCAATGTTTGACCGCCGATACCAATACTATCAGCATCATATTCCTCAATAAAGACAGTGAAAGAACTTGCTGGAGAATTAGTAACTTCAGCAGCTACAGAAGTTAATTTTTCAATTAATTCCTTTTTCTTTTCAGGTTGAGTTTTTTTCATTTTCATTGTAATTACTGGCATAACTGCACCTCTTTCTAATATGTATTTGATATGTGTGCTACAAAAAAAGTAGCACACTACAGATATTATATCATGCTACTTTTTTTGTAGCAACATTTTTTGAAATTTTATTAAATGGATAACTCAAGTAAAGAAATAAGTATGAGTTCGAATAGTTTAAAAATGAAGGAGAGACTTAAAATATTGGACATTCCAATAACCATGAGGGATATACAACAAGGTCAAGAGTGGTTATAGGAACAGGAATATCAAAGGAAGAAATTAAGGAGAGTTTTAAATTGTATTCAACTATGGAATTAATGAATATTAAGCCTATAGGAACTCCGTATAAAAGTAAGGCTTTATTAGGAGATAAGATATGGGTAGATATTTTAGATGATGATACTTCGCAGTATATTGCATATCTTGTCCTGGAAGTTGGAATTGAAGAGATGAATGTCAGAAGTTTTGGGTTTAGGGAATATAGATGAGTATAACAAAATACGGATTAACAAGAGGGAAGTATTTTATTATACTCATACTGTTAATTCCAACCTTTGCAAACATCAATCCATTCTTTATAATTAGAATATTTTTCTAATTCCTCGAGAGAAAGTTCTATTGCACTATTTCTGCTGCCGCATGCAGGATATATTTTTACAAATCTCTTTAGTGATTCATCTAAATATACTTCAATGTCAGATCTAATTCCAAATGGACATACACCTCCAACAGGATGCCCTGTTATTTGCTCCACTTCATCACCTTTTAGCATTACTGCTTTTGTATGATACTGCGCTTTGTACTTAGAATTATCAATTTTTGCATCTCCAGCCATCACAATTAAAATTGCCTTATCATTAATTTTGAACGACATTGTTTTTGCAATTTCTTTCTCTTCACAATTAATAGCAGTTGCCGCTTCTTCCACAGTTGCACTAGATATAGGAAGTTCCAGTATTCTATCTTCCATGTTCCACTTTTTAAAATAATTCCTTACCGATTCAAGTGACATAATAATTCCTCCTGTTTTTTACATTATATTATTGAAAGTTTTTATTCATATGAGTACTAAAGTTAGTAAAGCACACCAATATCCTTATAATGTTTATTATAACATATTTTATAAAATATGTTATATACATATAATGGTCATTGTATCTAATAAATATAAATGTTTAGCACAATTTTTAAATAAACTTGAACATTAAATAGGTACTGTAAAGTATTTTGCACAACTCATATAACCTTGGACTCAATAAAATTTTTCCCAGCCGCAAAAGTATATTGAATTCTAAAAAGCCAGTAGATGTAAGACAGTACTAAGAACTTTTGATTATCTATTTAAATATGCAAATCGGCTGGTAAATTTTCAAGGGAAAGTTGATTTTCAAGGCCTTTGATGATATTATTTATTTTAAGAAATGGCTATTTTGCTTTGGATTAACATTAACATAGGATGTATTTAAATCTTCCTGCAAATACATCACCACCACCAGAATTAATTGATTAACATTAACATAGGATGTATTTAAATTATATTTTATCCCTTGTAATGCTTTTGTCTTCAATGATTAACATTAACATAGGATGTATTTAAATTCATATACACTTAGATCTTTATGACAATAAACATTGATTAACATTAACATAGGATGTATTTAAATAACCCAAATCAAATTTTTACTAGCACAATTCCAGTAGATTAACATTAACATAGGATGTATTTAAATTCCATCTTCACTTCCTCCAATGTTACGGTTATAATGATTAACATTAACATAGGATGTATTTAAATAGTCTTATTTGTTTACTTGGTGGTAAATAAAAAGGATTAACATTAACATAGGATGTATTTAAATGTAGGGACTGTACCCGTTCCAAGCTCTGTACCTGGATTAACATGGGATGTATTTAAATTAAATATTTGTTCATTTGATTTATTATCAACCAATAGATTAACTTATAAGAAAAGTGATTTAGGGAAGATAAATACTTATTTCACTAATTCTACAAGCTACGGCAGTAAAACGGATTAGAATAAAAATAGCAGAGTTAAAAGAACAGATAGAAACAGAAGAAGAGTACAGAGATAGACCTGAAGAATTTATAATAGGATGTAGATGGTTTGGAGGATGTAATTATAAAAATAATTCATATCTTGAAAATGGGCAAAGCTACGCTAAAAAAATAATGGTCGCAGCATGATCTATAAAAATGATTTATTAATAATTGTAATTAGTATGTAGATTGTATGGACTATACAATAAAAAGTAATCGCATTAATTAATCCAAAGTTTTTAGCTTTGGATTTTTTTTGTTGCACAGGTATTAATTTGAAAAGTAATAAAGATTAGTGGAATAAAAAATTGTATAAATGAATAACTATTAGCATAAGAATAAGAATTTCTATTGGTCAAAACTAATGAGTAATGTGAAAGGAGAGGTTGGGGAAATGAGAAGAATAAGAAATAGTGAAAACAATGTAAAAATAGAAGTATACAATGATAAAGGAGCGAAAATTTTACAAGTTAGAGTAAAAAATAAATAATTAGTAAGAGCTAAACAAGGTTCAATTGTTAGATTAGTTAAAGTTGCTCAATGTAATTATTAAGTTGTGCTAAAGAGTTACATTGCATATGTAGTGCTTGAATTTATAATAATGGCCGCAGCATGATATACAAAAATAGAATGTAGTCGCCATTATTTTTCATTGCAACTTATATTCTTTGCGATTAATAATAACATGAGATGTATTTAAATTTAGTTTTGACAAATATTTGTATCAATATTAGATTAACAATAACATTTATATGTATTTTACTACATTTATTTACAAATAAATGCAAATACAGTAAAATTATAATAGGAGGTGCGAGAATGAATGTTTTTCAAATAAAGCTTAAAATATTTCTTTTAAAGGATATAACTATAGAAGATTCACAGGCAATAATAAGCGCTTTTATTGATGAAGGCATGGCTAAAGATGCGAAGTTATTAGAATTTCATGAGAGTAATAAATTTAAGGGATATTGTTTTGATGCTCCATATCCCATTGAAGAAAATAAGGTTTACAAAAAAGATAGGATATATACCTTAACTATCAGAACTGTAGACAAAGAACTTGCAGAATTTTTTGCTGATAAACTTGTAAATGAATTTAATAATGATTTAAAAGGGCTTACATCAGAAGTAAGAATATTACCTAAGAAACATATTGAAAAACTATATTCAATAACACCAGCTGTTATGAAGAATTCTGATGGTTACTGGAAGGGTCAGATAAATCTAGATGAATTTGAAAGAAGATTAAAGGTAAATCTTCTGAAAAAATATAACAGCATTACAGGAAGCAAGATAGATGAAGATTTTCAGTTTTATTCTACCATTGAATTTAAAAATAAAAAGCCTATAGCAACCAAGTATAAAAACGTAAAGCTTTTAGGAGATAAGATATCACTAAATATATCAGAGAATGAAAATGCTCAAAAGCTTGCATATATGAGTCTTGGGACAGGCATCTTTGAAATGAATGCGAGAGGTTTTGGTTATGTGAATTACAGATGGCTGTAAGAGCATGAAAATAAATTAACTTAGATTTATATTTATTTTGTTGTGACTAAAATAAAGGTGGTGAGAGAATTTGTTAAAGGACTGTCTTAAAGTATTTGAAAAGGTATTAGAGAAATCAGCTGGCGATAAGCTAATAATTGATTCCTATATTCCGGCAGATGGAACCTATGTCGTAGTTTCGCCTAAAGATGAAAGTTATGAAATTAAAGAAGTTGTAAATATAAAATTAGATAAAAAGACTAAGGAAGTTGACAGAAGTAATAATTACTATGAAGATTTATGCACTTATGATTATAACAGTAAGCTCATTGATATGAATAAGCCCATAGATAGTAAGAAAATAATACATAGTAATAATTATCTGTCTTTTTTTATAAAAAAAGAGAGCTTAACTAATGGAAAATTAACTAATGAGGTAATTGATAATTATTATGAAGTTTTGTCTAAGCCTAATATAAAATATTCAAAATCAAAAAATGCAATGAAAATGTATGAAGCTCTTGAAGAGGAAATCGGAAAAGTTAATATAGAAAAATTAGAGAAAATAAAGATTTGGATAAAAGATAATATATTTAATTTAGGTATTGAAATTACTGGGAAAGATTATTTGAAGATATTTTTTGAAGCCCCTATAGAAGAATATAAAAGCGAAGGCAAAAGATATTTAATGCCTAATATTTATAATAATAATGACTTTAATATTAGTAATAATGATGAAATATATGGTCTTCCAAATGATAATATGGGACTTAATGCTAAAAAACCTTATTTAGAAAATAAAACAAGAAAAATAACTGTCCCATATCTATTAAGTAACACCGAAGTACTTTTGCAAAAGAAGTTCTTTGATTATCTCATGAATTTTGCAGCCTTAGGTAAGGTCAATGTTTATATTGATAATTTAAATAATAAAATAGAGCCATATGAAAATGGAAAGCTGCCAGATACCACATTTAAGGGCATTTTTATAAGAATTAAAAAGGGAAAAGAAGTTGAAATACTTGATTATGATATTATCACAGATTATAAAAGTAATTTAGCTAAAAAATTTAATTTCAAAAACATCCTTGATGTAGATCAAAGCTCAAAAAATATATCTATACAAAATTACGATGATAAAATTGGTAAGCTTAAAGATATACAACAAATACTAAATGAAGTTTTTTTCTCTAAGTTTTTAGTTAATAATTATTTCACAGAACCTAGTGATTTATCAATTAATGATGGATGTTTAAAAAGTAATCTATTATTATCAAGAGATGTTTTATTTAATTGGATATATAAAGGCTCAGATTATGGTCTTTTTCCTGTATTAAATAAGATTTCATTAAATCTTGTAAAAGGGTCTGTTGAAGAAGGATATATACAAAAGGCAAGCCATCAATTTAATTTAAGATGCTCATTGATTAATTATTTTAAGGAAGGAAGAGATATGGCAGATATAATTCATGATATTAAAGATTCTTTAAGGGTTAAAATAAATTCAAATATTACTGATAAATTGGATAATGATGATGAATATTATTTTGCAGTTGGTCAATTGGTTGGATATTTATTATCTAAAAGCAGAGGGAAGAAAAAGCCTCATTCCTTAGCAAATCCTTTTATTAATGGGAAAAATAATGAGGATATAAAGGAAAAATTAAGAAGATTATATAGTAAGTACAGCTATGATATAGATTCTAAAGGAAAAAGATTTAATAATTTATATACTATGATTTTAGGATATACACCAGATAATACTAAGGTTGATCAAGATTTGATTTTAGGTGGATATTTAAGCAACAGTTTAATTTATGAAAGCACTAAGGGGGTAGAAATAAATGAATAAAAGAGTTTGTGGAGTATTGGGAATTTCTTCAATTATGGCTAATTGGAATGCAGATTTTACTGGATATCCAAAGACAACTTCAGATGGCAGCGTATTTGGAAGTGACAAAGCCTTGAAATATCCAATGAAAAAAATGTGGGACAATAATGGTGATAAAGTTTTATATATAAAATCAATGAAATTTTCCGAAGGGAAAAAAGGAGAAGTTCAATTAGTGCCAAGAGCCTTAAAGGAAAGATATGAATTTATTTTTGGCGTAGGAAATTTAAAAGAATGTAAAGACAGCAAGGAAGTTTTAACTAACCTATTTAAAGCAATAGATGTTAAGAATTTTGGAGCTACCTTTGCAGAAGAAGGAAATAACATATCAATAACTGGTGCAGTCCAAGTGGGTCAAGGGTTTAATAAATATGAGGAAACAGCGTCAGAAGAGCAACAAATCCTTTCGCCCTTTAGAGATGGTTCAAAAGATAGTGCAGATACAGAAGAAGCAAAAAACTCAACTCTAGGAACTAAAATTGTAAGTAATGAGGCTCATTATTTTTATCCATTTACCATAAATCCTTTAGCTTATAAGGAATTTGTAGAGCTTGGAGTAACTGATGGATATACAGAAGAAGATTATGAAAAATTCAAGAAAACTTCTTTAGTATGCGCTACAGCTTTTGCAACTAATTCAAAGGTTGGATGTGAAAATGAATTTGCATTATTCGTAGAGACAGAAGAAACTTTATATCTCCCTAATTTATCAGAATATATAAGCTTTACAAAAGGAGAAGATAAAAACTTAATTGAAATCAGATGTTCTGATTTAATAAATAAAGTTTCAGATAAGATAAAGGCAGTAGAAATTTATTATAATCCATATACAACTAAAATAGAGTCTGATATAAAAGGAGCAAAAACTTATAATATATTTACACAAGAAGAGGTGTAAACTATGAAAATACTTAAATTTACACTAGAAGGTAAAACAGCATTTTTTAAAAAGCCAGATGTAAATACCTATTTGTATTTTACTTATGGAAATATTCATAAAGTAGCGCTCCTTGGAATTTTTGGAGCGATACTTGGATACAAGGGCTATAATCAGATGAAAACTAATAAAGAATCCAAAAAATCTGAGGCTGATGAAGTTATTTTTCCAGAGTTTTATAGTAAGCTGAAAAATCTAAAAATATCAATAGTTCCAAATAATAAAAACGGCTTTATTTCAAAGAAAGTACAAGTGTTTAATAATTCTGTTGGTTATGCTTCAAAGGAGCAGGGAGGAAATTTAATAACTAAGGAACAATGGCTTGAAAATCCATCTTGGGATATATACGTTTTAGTGGATAATGAGGAAAGTGAAAAAGTATCAGAATATATATTAAATAATAAATGTGTATATGAACCTTACTTGGGCAAAAACGATCATTATGCAAATATTAAATCAGTAGAATTATTTGATGAAAGTTATATTGAAGAAATTGTAAAGGTGAATAAGGTTGATAGCTTGTGTCCTAAGAAATATTTTGAGATAGACCTGGGAGCAGAAGAAGATGATGATTTTTCAGATGATGAAATAATTGAAACTTTTAAATATGAAGAGCAGTTGCCTATAGGTTTAGAGGAAAAGACTAATATGTATATTTTAGAAGCTTTAATTTATACAAATATGAACCTAGTAAACAAGAATAATACTACTATATATAAGGTTAAAGATAAGAGTATAGCGTTTTTTTAATTTATTAAAGAGTAGGTACCTTTCTTTAAAAATAGGATATGTTAAAGAATAATATTGATTTCAATTTATATTTTGTATACAATATAAATACATAGATAAATTTATTGATATATTTATGTATATATTTATATATTAGGAGTATAATAGTATTATCATAAAGAAAGAAGTGATATTAATAATGAATACAATATCAGTAAATAACATATTAGATTCAATAGTGCCTATTTCAAGATTTAACAAAGGAGAAGCAAGTAAAATTTTTGATGAGGTAGATAAAACAGGTGTTAAAATTGTAGTAAAGAATAATGTACCAACTGGTGTTATTATTTCTCCAGAAAAATATAAAGAACTAATGGAAGAAATTGAAGATTACCATTTATATATGGAAGCAGAGAAAAGAATGAAAAATGCAAAAAATGATAAAGGTACATCGCAAGAAGATTTGATGGTTGAATTAGGAATAACACAAAAAGACTTGGATTCTGTTGAAGTGGAGATAGAATAGTGAACTTTGGAATTGAGTATACGGATGAAGCAAAAGCAGATATAAAAACCCTTGATGGCTCTCAAAGAAAACAAGTTTTAAAAGCAATGTCTAAAGTATCTAGTAATCCGTTGCCTTTTAGTGAAGGTGGATACGGAAAACCATTAGGAAATAAAAATGGAAATAATTTAACAGGATATCTAAAGATAAAACTTAGACAATTAGGAATAAGAGTTGTATATAAACTTATAAGGGAACAAGAGACAATGAAAGTAATTGTGGTTTCGGTGAGAGAAGATAATGCAGTATATCAAATTGCAGCAGATAGAATAAATAAAATTCAATAAATTCAGTAATTATGAAGAGAAGACAGCTATATGAAAGACAAAACCATAGAGCTGTCTTTTTTGCTAATATTTTTAGGTTTAAAGTGAGGAATGGTTAGAACTATGTATTTTAATTTAAAAGGATATATTGATATATCAAAGTTATTAAATAAAAACTATGATTTTTATGCACATTTAGAAGATTCAAAGAAAGCTTCAGCCAAAGCAGAGGAAATTAAAAAAGAAACTTTAAAAGAACATACAGATTTATGCAAAGAATATTTTGAAAAATTAATTAGGCAGAAAAATATAGACGAGGTATTTTTAAATTTTGAGAAATATTATTTTAAAGAGCTTAGTGAAGATGGAAAAAATCTATTTAGAAGTTTAATAATAAATACTATAGCAATGCATGATATGGGAAAAATAAATCCTTATTTTCAAATCAGAAAAATGGATAATCCTCAAATTAAATCAGCAAAGGCTTTTGACATGGTAGGAAGTGATCATTCTATCCTTTCAGCAGTACTATACATAGATTATTTTTTTGATAAGGTATTAAAACTAGAAAAAAGCGATAAAAATTCAATACTTCCGTTTTTATTTCTCAATGGATATATAATATCAAAGCATCATGGAGATTTAGATGATTTTTATAGGTTCTTAAATAAATTTAATGATGGAGAAATAGGCTTTAAGGTTATTGAACTTTTTTCAAATACCTATAAAGAGATTTATATAAAAGGTTTTAAGCTTGGAAATAATCAAGCTATAAAAGTATGTAACTATATTAAAGGATACCTAACTAAAAAAAATAAGGTAGAGACTATATATTTATATACTTATGAAAGACTTTTATATTCTTTATTAGTTGCCTGCGATTTTTATGCTACCACTGAGTTTATGGGTGATGTAAGGTTAAATGAATTTGGCGAACTTGGAGAAATAGATGAATTTTATGATGTGTATAAGAATACAGAAGTATATAAGGGTATAAGACAATATGAATGTGAAGAGTATTGCAAGGATAATAAAGATTTATTAAATGAGAGAAACATAAATATCTTAAGAAATGAAATGTTTTTAGATGCAGAAAAGGAGCTGATTAAAAATAAAGAAGACGATATATTCTTCTTAGAAGCGCCTACAGGTAGTGGAAAGAGCAATGTTTCTATGAATCTAAGCTTTAAGTTGTTTGAAGAAAATGAAAAACTTAAAAAGATCTTTTATGTATATCCTTTTAATACTTTGGTTGAGCAAAATTTGATTACCTTAAGTGAAATATTTGATAAGCATAAAGAAATTTTAAAAAGAATTGCAGTAATAAATTCGGTTACTCCAATAAAGCTAGATAGACAAGAAAAAGAAAAGGGATCAAAAGAGGAAGATGATTATAAATATTATGCTAAGGCTTTATTAGACAGGCAATTTTTAAATTATCCCTTTATATTAACTACTCATGTCAGTTTGTTTAATACTATGTTTAATGTATCAAAAGAAGCTGCTTTTGCTTTTCATCAATTAGCAAATAGCGTAATAGTTTTAGATGAAATTCAAAGTTATAAAAATATAATATGGGCAGAAATAATAGCCTTTTTAAAAGGTTTTGCAAAGCTATTTAATATGAAAATAATCATAATGTCAGCAACGTTACCTAATCTTAATATTTTAACAGATAGCGAGGAAAACACTGCTCAATTGATTAAAAATCGTCAGAAATATTTTATTAATCCTCTATTTAAAGACAGAGTAAAGGTAAGCTATGAATTAATGGAGGAAGAGGATACTGCAAGTGCCTTATTTAGTCATGTAATAAATAAAATAGCTAAGGACAAAAAAATACTTATAGAATTTATAAAAAAAGAAAGTGCTTATAGATTTTATAGAGATATTAAAGGCTACATTGAGGAAAATACACAAATAGGTTACCAGGTAGAGCTTATGACTGGCGATGATAATTCCATAGAGAGGCAGAGGATTTTAAAGAATATTAAAAGTGAAGCTATAGAAAAAGAATGTGTAATTTTAGTTGCTACTCAGGTTATAGAAGCTGGGGTAGATATTGATATGGATATAGGTTATAAAGATATTTCTAAATTAGATAGTGATGAACAATTTATGGGAAGAATAAATAGATCCTGTAAAAGAAAAGGAATAGTTTACTTTTTCAATTTAGATAAAACTGATGGCATATATAAAAATGATGTAAGGGTTAATAAAGCGTTGAGCTTATTAGATGATAGTATGAGAGAAATTTTAATAAAAAAGAATTTTGAAGACTATTATTTTCCTGTACTTAAATTGATAAGAAAAAAATACAATGAGGTCTTTAATGATAATAACTTGGAGAATTTCTTTAAAGAGGCTGTAGGCAAGCTTGATTTTAAGGTTATTGAAAAAAGAATGGAATTAATAGACGAAAATAAATGGAGTATGTCCGTTTATTTAGCTAGAACTATCAATAAAGAAGAAGGAGATAAACTTATAATTATTGATGGAAAAAAAGTATGGGAAGAGTATGAAAAGCTATTAAACAATAATTCTATGGACTATTCAAAAAAACAAGTGGAGCTTTCAGAAATAAAAAGTAAAATGAATTATTTTATTTACCAGATAAATAAAAATGATGATTTACTTTATAATAGTAAGATTGGTGAGCTTTATTATATAGAAAATGGTGATAAATACTTTGAGGGAGAAAAGCTTGATAAAGATAAATTTAAGAAAGAAATAGGATTGTTTGTCGGGTTTTAAGGTATATGATAACGTGCAGCTTTTTAGCTTGAATTGATATTTCGTTTAAATTGTGAAAGTATCAAAATAAAAAATTAATATTAAAATTACCACAGAGAGTATTTTTAGGTCTTATGAAGGAGAATTAAAGCTATGAGAGTAAATGGTACTTTAATTAATTATTATTTCCATTGCAAAAGGCAATGCTATCTTCATGGAAATAGGCTTAATTTAGAAGATAATAGTGAGATGGTTAAGGTTGGAAAGGCTATTCATGAAGAAAAAGCTTCAGGCTCAGAAAATGCTGAGATTTCCATTGATAATATCAAACTGGATAAGCTTACAGCAGAATATTTAACAGAAGTAAAGAAATCAGATGCTGATATTGAAGCAGGAAAGTGGCAGCTTATTTATTATTTAAAAGTGCTTAAGAGCAAAGGAATAATAAGAAAAGGAAAGCTAGAATGTGTTGAAAAGAACAAAACTGATAAGAAAATTATGTATTTTGAATTAACTGAGGAGCTTGAAAAAGAAATTGACCAATATGTTTGCGATATAGAAAAGCTGATTTTAAGTGAAGAAATACCAAAGGTATTGAATGAACCTAAGTGCAAGAAATGCGCTTATTATGAATACTGCTATATATAGAAGAAATATAATATTCTAGTCTTTAGATAAAAATTCAATATGAATAATGTAAATGTAATTTTTGAATTATATTAAGAAGTTAATAATTATAGAAAGAAATATACAGGGGGAGAAAATATTATGGGAAGTACAAGATATATATCATCTATGGGAGAGCTCACTAGGAAAGATAATTCTTTATGTTTTAGAAAAGATGGAAAGAATGTCTATATTCCAGTTGAAAATACGAAAGAAATTTATTGCTTAAATGAAGTAAGTGTAAATACAAAATTGTTGGATTTTTTATCACAAAATAATATAGTAGTACATTTCTTTAATTATCATGAGGGATATAGTGGGACTTTTTATCCTAAAGCACAATATAATAGTGGAAGGCTTTTAGTAAAGCAGGTTGAAAAATATACTATTTCAAGAATGACAATTGCAAAGGCTGTTGTAAAAGGAATAGGAATTAATATAAGAGAAGTACTTTACCATTATTACAAGCATAATAAAAAAGAAGTTAAGGGAAGTTTAGATTGGATTAAAGAAGAATTTTTTAAAAGGGTTGACAATTCCAAGGATATTAAAGAACTTATGTCTGCTGAAGGAGAAGTATGGCAGAGATTTTACGGTGAATTTAAAAATTTTTTACCAGAGGATTTCATTATGAATAAGAGAGTGAAAAGGCCTCCAGACAATCCTATAAATGCATTGATATCCTTTGGAAACACACTTTTATATACAAAGACAATATCTGCAATATACAGAACTCATTTAGATCAAAGGATAAGCTATCTTCATGAACCTTCAGAAGGTAGATTTTCTTTAAGTCTTGATATAAGCGAGGTTTTTAAGCCTGCAATTGTATATAAAACAATCTTTGAATTAGTGAACAATAAAAAACTCCAGGTGAATAAACATTTTGATAAGAAAGTAAATTATTGTCTTTTAAATGAAGAAGGCAGAAATATATTTATTACAGCTTTTGAAGAAAGAATGGAGTCAGTCTTTTCACATCCAAAGTTAAAAAGGAAAGTTAGCTATAGAACAGCTATAAAATTGGATTGCTATAAATTAATCAAATATATAATGGAAGATAAAGAATTTGTTCCTTTTAGTTTAAAGGAGGGAATGTAAATGTCTAAGATAAGTAATTATAATTATGCATTTGTATTTTATGATGTAAATGAGAAAAGAGTACAAAAAGTATTCAAGGTATGTAAAAAGTATCTGTCTCATTTTCAAAAATCGGTTTTTAGAGGTGAAATGTCTCCTTCAAAGCTAATAAGATTAAAAACAGACTTGAATAAAGTAATTGATAAAAATGAAGATTTTATATGTATTATTAAGCTGATGAACGATAATGTTTTTGGAGAAGAAGTATTAGGGGTTACCTCGGGAGCAATTGGAGAAGATTTAATAATATGAAAAATTCCATATTGGCATAACTAGATTTTTACCAGCCACAAAACAAGAAATAGTTCTTGTAAGACTGTAAAAGTAAGGCTTAAGGAGAAAATTTCAAGTATATCCTTAAATTCATTAAACGGCTGGTAAGTTTTTGAGCGGAAGTTGAATTTTAGGAAGTTTGATGATATTATTGATCTTAAGAAATGGCTATTTTGCTTTGGATTAACCTTAACATGAGATGTATTTAAATGTTAAATTTTTCTTTTCTAAAGAAACTTAACTATGTGATTAACCTTAACATGAGATGTATTTAAATCCCTCTAAAACTTGACTATTAAGTGCTAAAGTAGGATTAACCTTAACATGAGATGTATTTAAATTAGATAGGACCTAAATGAGTTTTAACAATATCCAGATTAACCTTAACATGAGATGTATTTAAATATCAAGAGAAGTTAAATATATAAATGGCATAATAGGATTAACCTTAACATGAGATGTATTTAAATGGCATCCCGTTACAATTACCATTAGCATTATAAGGATTAACCTTAACATGAGATGTATTTAAATTGCTTTAATGCTTCGTATATCTGTCTGCCTTTTGGATTAACCTTAACATGAGATGTATTTAAATATTCCTAGTAGTATAATTAACTGGTTTACTATAGATGATTAACCTTAACATGAGATGTATTTAAATTTAACAATTTTTATTATGGAGTTGTTAACGAAAAGATTAACCTTAACATGAGATGTATTTAAATGCATATATAAACCTCTTATAAACCTTCTGAGCCGGATTAACCTTAACATGAGATGTATTTAAATCATGAAACAAACACGTTTCGGAAAATTAATTGAAGGATTAACCTTAACATGAGATGTATTTAAACCTGAATTATTCATGAGTATGCTTGATAGCAATCTAAAAATAACTTTTAGTTCTATCAAGCATATTTTTGCATTAATCAAAGATAAGTTTTCGTACAATAAAGGTTTTGCTTGTTGTAAAAATATTATTTAATTGAGTCGATGAAAGCTTAATGCTATTAATTGTAATAAACTTTTTATCCAAAAGAAGATTTATGCAATAATAACTAATATCTCGTTCTTTTTTAGGAACACCAGTACTTGAATAAATTTATATTTTAATTGAAGTAAACAATTTCATTAATATATTGATACAAATGGGAAAAATCAGTATAATTATAATACAATATATGGAATTTGATCTAAAAGGGAGAAAAGTATGTATGGAAGAAGGTATTGGTAATGAACTGGATAATAAAATTTAATCAATTAGAAAAAGAAAATACAGATAAGGTATTAGATATTATAGCTAGGTTTGATGAATATAAAAACGATATATTAGATGATGTTTATACAAAAGCTTATGGTTTGAAACATTCAATAGGTAACTTATTAGATAAATTAAATGCACATGCTATTGTTGGAGAAAAGCTAGAAGAAGAAATAGAGAGGTTAATAAAATTATATATAGAAGTGAGAGAAGATTATGAAAAAGCTGAAGATGAAATAAGAAAATACATGTATATTTGTGCAAATGAAGCAGCAGAACTAAAATGCTCAATGATTGATATTACAAGTAGATATTTAACATCA
Organism: Clostridium sp. BL-8; assembly: GCF_002006495.1. NCBI lineage: Bacteria > Bacillati > Bacillota > Clostridia > Eubacteriales > Clostridiaceae > Clostridium > Clostridium sp. BL-8. The sequence continues at coordinate 63,992 of NZ_LZZL01000003.1, read as the reverse complement.
AAGAAAGATGCATTTATGTTTAAAAGAAGGATGGATGTATTTACAGCAAAGCTTATTAATATGTCATTTATATTTGATATGGACTATATGGGTGAAATTGAAGTGTTGCAAGAAAATTACTGGGACCTTATGACAATCAAAAAAATAATTGATGCAAGAAATAAAGAATATGATGATGAGCAATATGAACTTATTAAGAAGCTTAAGGAAAGTCAGAAAAAGGATTATTCTAAAATATTTGATTATAAAGATATGATTGATTTAGCAGAAAAACATGAGTACAAGCAGGTTAGACAAAGCGGAGATCATATTATTATGCAGCATAAAAAGACTAATAAAATAGTTCCAATTCCAGCTCATGAATTAAAATATGGACTAATGCTTCAAATACAAAAACAAATTCAGATTAATAAAGTGAGTTAGTGGAATCCAAGTTTTTTGCTTGGATCTTTTTGTTATGTTTGAAACATTATTTTAGCGTATAAACTACACATTTTTAAACTTGATCAATATAGAACACATAAAAATTAATAGGAAAATAACTCCGTTTATGTTCTCTTAATTATATGTTTTAGGTAAATAATATTGAAGTCTCAACATGCAGTCTATACACTTATGGATTATAAATTAATATTTACATTCATAAAAAGTAAATGAAATCCTAATAAAAGCACATAATCGTGCCCTTTGAAATAAAGTAAATACTTAAAGTGAGATGAAAAAATAAATGAGATATTAAAATTTATTAAAGATTCTAGAATATTTTACATAGCCACTATTGATGGTAATAAACCCAAAGTACGTCCATTCGCATTCACTATGGAATACAAAAGTAAAATCTATTTTTGCACATCTAACCTAGAAAAATGTATGTAATCAACTAAAGTCTAATCCACAGTTTGAAGCTTGCACTATGTCAAAAGATGGGAGATGGATTGGATTACAAGGTAAAGCAGTTTTTGATTATAGTGTGGATGCAAAAGCTAAAGCATTTGAAATTATGCCTGATCCTGCAAAAATATATAAGTCTTTAGACTTTGAGTTTTTTTATGTAGAAGAAGCTGAGGCAACATTTTACAGCATGAATGGTGGATCTAGAACTATAAAGTTATAAAATATTAAGATATGCGAATAAACTCAAAAAAATCGTCTTTAAATAGTCTTTATAATACATTATTAGGAGGAATCACAGCATCCGTGTCACCATGGCAAGGATTAAACTAAAAACCTTCAGTGTGTTATTTACTGAAGGTTTTTTATTAACCTGAAACTATGTCTATTGGTAATCGTTCATTCATATTCAAGTCAAAGTTTTGGAGGGAATGTGAATGAAACTCCTGCTACAAGGTCGAATATCTTTGCACGAAGTACAAGAATTAAATGGTTAGTATGCTTTTATACTTTATATTTCGCAAAAATTACAAATTCCAAATAATTTTAAAACGTTTTGTATCAAATATAAGCTTCACTTTTTGACTGCCTTTACAATCCTACGGAGTGAACCGTCAAAAGAAAGACGAAAAAACTCCACTGTTAACCCTTCCATTGCGAAAATTTCGCCATATTCTTGTGTGTGTGATTTGTCGGTAATGATCGCTGTTCCATTCGATTTCAAGACTCTCGCTATTTCCTTGCAAGCTTTTTCTCGTCCATCTTTGGTAGGGATGTTGTGAATACAAAGGTTGGAAAGAACCACGTCAAAGGTATCATTGGGAAAAGACATACTTCGCACATCCTCATTTCTTACTTCAACTTTTTCAAGGACCCCCTCAAGTTCGGCATTTTTCATGGTATTTTGATAAGTATTGCTGTGCATATCTTCTGAACTCCAAATATCAATGCCAATACTTTTTCCAAGAGTCAATTCTTTAGCAGCACCAATCATTAAAAGTCCACGTCCGGTGCCGATATCAAGGACTTCTTCATTTCCTTTCCAATCAATCATGGAAATCATCTTGTCCCTACGGTGTAGTTTGCCGAGCTTAATGTAATACAGATAAGAACAACAAACAAAAATCATTAACAAACCGCAAAGTATAAGAACAAAGGCCACAATCTTCAGAATGAGACTGGGAAAAGTGATTAAAGCAATTCCCACGCCAAAACAAACTACTCCCACAAAACAAACAATGGTGATACCGAAAGGCGAACCATCAAAACCATAATTAGGCTTGGACTTTAGTACGCTATTTGTCATAATTACCTCCTTTATTTCGAGCAACTTCTTGACAAGATACTAAGTGTATCTTATATTTATTAATATACACCTTTTAAATATAAAATACAATATGTATCTTATATTTTTTCAAACAAATTGTATACTATTTCTTATAAAATATAAACAGAGGAGATGTATATCCATGAACGAGAAAAGCTTAAATACGCGGAAGCGAGGAGATACGTTAATTGAAAGTATTTATGACGCAGTTGTAAAGCTCATAAAAGAAGTCGGCTATGCAAATCTTTCTTTTCAGCAGATTGCAAAGGCAGCGAAAACCAGTCGTAGTGTGTTGTACCGTCGGTGGGCAACAATGTTTGACTTACTCATGGAAATAGTTGATGACAGATCAGCTAAAGCACTTGGCGGTCAATTAATTGATAGAATAAAAGATACCGGAACTTTACGGGGAGATCTGTTAAATTTACTTACAATCTATCAGAGTATGTACGCAGAAATTGGGCCGGAAATTTTAAGTGCAGTTTTATTTGAAATAGGGCAAGGTAATAACAAAGTACCTGAAGCTACGATAGACGTAGCAGAAAAAAATATCTTGGTTATGCGAAAGTTACTGAAAAATGCAAAATCAAGAGGTGAAAAGATAAAAGAGGTCAGCAACATAGCACTGACCTTACCGTTTAACATTATTCGTATGGAAAATCTTATGTATAAAAATGTTGATTTGAACCAGATTGTATTATTTGTCGATGAAATACTGCTTCCTGTTTTTACAGTGCAATAAGAAATCTTTATCCTAATTATTTTTCTATATTTAGTATTTAGAAATTACGCAGGCATGTATGCTGTGAATACATTAGAATATTTTTTGAATTTCTTGAACACGCAATAATATGAGTTATGATAATATTAAATTGGAATTTTAATTGCAAAGTAATCGAGAGCTAAGGAAAAAATTATAAAGAAAAGGAATAATAGTTAAATGAGTATTAAAGTATCTGTAATTGTGCCTGTGTATAATAATAATAAAATGTATTTGAATAGATGTCTGCATTCTTTGGTAAATCAGACCCTTGAAGAAATTGAAATAATATTGGTTAATGATAATTCTACAGATGGAAGTATAAATATATTAAAACAATATAAGGAAAGATATTCTGATAAAATTATTTTGGTAGATTTAAAAGAAAATAAAAGGCCTGGCGGTGCCAGAAATGCGGGCATAAATATTGCAAAAGGTGAATATGTTGGCTTTGTAGATAGTGATGACTATGCAAAAAAGGAAATGTTTGAAGAACTTTATAAACTAGCTAAACAGGGAAATTATGATATGGTAGACTGTGGCTTTGATAATGTGAATACTGGTAAAAGAGCTATAACGACAAAGAAAAATACTTGGGGAGAATTAGATAAAGAAAAAAGAAGCTATCTCATCGCATATCCAGGATTTGTATGGAGTAAGATATTTAAAAGAAGTATATTGATTGATAATAATTTGCGATTTAGAGAGAAAGTTACTTACGAGGATATTGATTATCTCCCTATTGCTATGTTGTATTTAAAAAGCGTTTACGCATCTGAATATGTTTTATATTCCCATGAGGATAATTCATATTCAATTACAAATGATTCAAGCATAGACATTCAAATAAAAGACAAAATGATTGCTTTAATATGTTTGGTTAAAAAGTTTAAGGAACTTAATGCCTATGAAGATTATAAGGAGGCAGTCACTTTTGCAATTTATAATATGTATATTGATATGCTTAGATTTTATACAATTGGGCTAGGAAAAGAGAAAGTAAACTATGAAATGTATAAGGAATTAAGAGGATTTTTTTTAGAATTAGTAGATTATGATTATCATAATAATCAATATATCAATTTATTGGATAAGAGAAAAAAGATGTATGCAGAACTTAATAATGTTGATTATAAATTGATTATAGATACCTGTAACAATATGTAAATTGCGTGTAGCCCAAGCTTTTTTACTTGGATTTTTTGCTACACATAAAATATTATTATTCATTAAAATTAAAGGTATTTGCTTTAGATAGTTAGATAGTTATAGCTTTTATATAAATTATTATTAAAAATTAGATTGAGGTGATTATTAATGAAGAGATTATTATTGACTGCATATGGCTTTTCTACAGTAGAAATAAGGAATGCGTTTTTAAAATTAGTTCCTAAAAATTCAAAGGATTTAAATATCTGTATTATATCTACCTCCCAGCCTAAACTAAAAGAAAAACATCCACAAATGATTTCAGTTAAAAATGCATTCCATGAAATGGGCTTTAAAGATGTTGAATTTATTGATATTGAATTTGAGGACGTTCAAAAATTAAAAGAGTTTGATGTAATATTTCTTAATGGCGGTTATCCTTTTTATCTGATATATCATTTAAAAAAGAGTGGAGCAGATAAAGTTTTAAAAGGATTAATAAATGATGGCAAAATTATGATTGGTTTAAGCGCAGGATCTATCGCATTAGGTCCTGATAACGAGATGTGTAATCATATTTATCCAGAAGATAATACATTTAAAGTTGCAGATTTGAGTGCATTAAATGCAGTGGATATACGTATATATCCACATTATAAGGAGCATTGTGGAATTTATCCTAATTTAGAAGAAAAGATCTTGGACTTTGAATTAAAGCACAATTGCACAGTAACACGATTAAATAATGATCAGGCAATATTGGTTTTAGATGATAAAATAGAAAAAATAGGCTAAAGTAAAAAGTTAAAAATTAATGGCTATGTTTTAATATAGTGTTGAAATATAGCCTGATAAATCATAGATTAGGTTGTCCACTTAAATTACCAATAATATTTTGATATATTTCTCATAAAAGGAAATATTAGCATATATCAACTCAATTATTTCTTTTCCTCATTTTTATGAGGAACTTTATAAAATCAAAAACTATTCCATAAAATATGAAAGTTATAAAATGAGCAATATACCAGTAAACTGAAATTTCACCTCTTATCGTTCTACACTTGACTAATGGTCCGGAATTTAAAATACTTTTTCCAAAATCAGTATATTGTAACTTGCTTAAAATTAGATTTAAGTGTATAAGTACAATATTCTTAGGGTCATTCCCAATATAATGCATGTAAATCAATAATAGGCTTAGTAATGAAAAATAGAAGATAAATGATCTAAATAATTTTTTCATTTTTTATTCACCTCTCAATAATCAATTTGGTTTATATTACATATAACACTAATTTTAACATTATATATAGGATTTCTATTAGCAAATTGTACATAACTTTTATGGCGATCAGTACAAAGTATAGAACTATTTGCTGTATTCGCATTATATAACTTTTCTAATTCAGTAGATGTGATTCTATATTTACAGGCTAAGTCACCTTGTCTATCAATAGCAGTAGCAATGCACACGTGCTCATTTGAGATGTCCATTTTCTTGGTTTGTTTACCTCTCTTACGAGATTTGTAGATATATCTTTGTTTACAATTATATTTGCCATTTCTTGATATAGTTTCACTACCACAAAGAGGACATACTTTCCCCTTTGAAAATTTAAATTCTTGAACATCTTGTGTTACTTGGCTTACTTGTGAACCTAAGCAAGAATTTTTTATCTCGTCATTCAGGTTTATGGAAAGATTGTACATCTTATAAAAATATTATACAATAATAGGACTACCTAGTATAATTATTGTAAGAAGAGAGGATGATGAAAATGAATGAATTCTTGAAAATAGTAAGAGAAAGAAGATCAGCAAATAAATTTATTGAAAATATTAAAATACCTAAAGAAGATTTTTATGACATATTTAAAGAACTTTCCTTAGCACCTTCAGCCTATAACTTACAGCATGCAAAATATTATGTTGTAGAAGATAGAACATTGATGGACAAAGTTTATGAAGCTGCATTTAATCAGTACAAAATAAAGACTGCTTCAGCAACAATAATAGTTACAGGTGATAAGAATGCCTATTTATCAGCAGATAAGATTTATGAAGGATCAATGATGCTTGGAATGATTGATAAAACTGAATATGATATCATGATTAATACTATTAGAAATCTTTATGAAGGATGGGGAGAAGGCTTTAAGCATGATGAAGCTATAAGAAATGCATCGTTATCAGCAATGCTTTTTATGCTACTCGCTAAAGATAAAGAATGGGATACATGCCCAATGATATATTTTGACAAGGATAAGATAAGCAAATTGTTAAATATCCCTGAGAATGAAACTCCTGTTTTAATGATTACTATGGGAAAAATCGATAAGAGCAGTAATAAGATTAGAGGATATAGGAAACCTGTAGATGAGTTTGTAAAGTTTTATTAATTATAGAGAGGCAGACTATTTTTGGATAAATAGTGCTGCCTCTTTAGTTTGAAGTGTAAGAAGTTATTCTTGATGTTATAGATAAGCTTAGTAGATGCATGGTAAAATAAATACAAGTGATAGATTAGATAAAAAAGGGTAATGGGTATGAAACATGAAAATTGATAGATTGCTTGGAATCACAATTTATTTATTGAATAACAAAAAGACAAGTGCAAAAATTCTGTCCGATAAATTTGAAGTTTCAATTAGGACGATCCAAAGAGATATAGAAACCTTATGTCAAGCAGGAATTCCAGTAGCTTCATCTGTTGGCGTGGATGGAGGATATGAAATTTTGGATAGCTTTAAAATGAACAGACAGATAGCAGGAGAAAATGATTATGCTTACATAATTTCAGCTTTACAAGGTTTGGCTTCTGCATATAAAAGTCAAAGTACAGCTGTAACGCTTGAAAAGGTAAAAGCAGTATTGAGGAAAAATAAAAGAGATTTAAATATTATTTTAGACTTTAGTACTTTAAGTGAGAATAAAAACATTAATGAGAAATTGAAGTTATTAGAGAATATAATTGCAGAAAAATATAGTGTGTCCTTTGAATATACAAGTGCAGATAATATAACAACAATAAAAGAAGTTGAACCAATTGCATTGACTTATAGATGGTATTCTTGGTATTTACTTGGATATTCATTGAAGAAAGAAGATTATAGATTATACAAAATTTTGCGCATGATGAATTTGAAGAAAATAAATAGCAAGATATTAAGGAAGCATGAGTCAGCACATATACTCCTAGAGAAAAATGAAGCTAAAGACATTAGAAAATATATAGATATAAAATTATTTGGTAAATGTGAAATAAAGATGAAAGCTATAGAATATTTAAATGGATCCATTGAAGAAGAGTACGAGAATGGTGATTTTATTATGAATTTACATGTACCTGAAAATGAACAATTTTGGCTTGGAACTATTCTCTCTTTTGGAAATCTTGCAAAAATAATTGAACCAGAACAACTAAAGCGTAAGCTTTGTGCTAGATGTGATGAAATTTTAAATTTATATAGATGATATTTCATTTTAATTTATGACAGACTGTTGTCGTTATTCTCTTGTTATACTTTCTGTAAAGTAAAATTTAGCTTAAACAAGTAGTGTGTTTATCTATAGAAAAACAGAGGGAGAGTTAGTATTATGAAAAGTGTTTATGAAGAATGTCTAGTATATGAAAAAGGGTTAATTACATTAAGAAAAACAAACAATGAGGATTTAGAAGAGTTACTTGAATGTTATAGTGATGAAAAGGCTGTTCCATTATTTAATTCAGATAACTGCAATGGAGATAATTTCAATTACACAACAATAGAACAAATGGAGCAGGCTATTGAATTTTGGGAAGCTTCCTATAAGAATAAGGAATTCGTAAGATGGACTGTAATTTTAAAGGGCACGAATAAAAAGATTGGAACTATAGAAATGTTTCATAGGAATGCAGATGATGAGTTTAATCATTATGGTATTTTAAGGATTGATCTTCAAAGTAAGTATGAGATTCAATCCATAATTGAAGATATAGTAGCTATATCAAATGAGTATTTTTTCGAAGCATTTGAGGTTAAGGGGATACTTACTAAAGCAATTGAAAAAGCTGAAGAACGTATTTGTGCTTTAAAGAAAGCAGGATTTAAGCCTGTTTACAAAAAAGTGATGGGATATGATGACTATTACTGCAGGGAAGTTTAAGTCTAGGGTTAAATGATACTTTTAATAATAAAATCTTTAAGCAGGTGACTCTTTATTTAGAGTCACCTAGATGAACTAGGATTATAACTATGAATAATTATTGATTTTATGGAGAATATATTTTAAGAAGTTAATAAGATTAAGGTTGACATTTAAAATCGTAGAGTATATACTTAGTTTATAAATTAATTGAGAGCAATTTAATTTATAAAAATAGATTATTCTATATATAAAACGCTCATTTGAAATTCCTGTGAAGAATTTCATTATTTTTAAATAATTATGTTGAATAAAATTAAATTTACATCAATTCAAAGTATGAATAAGGAGTGAAATGATCAACATGAGGTTTTACGATTTTTCAGCAAATAAGATGAATGGTCAAGAAATAAAGATGGAAGAGTTCAAAGGCAAGGTAGTTTTAGTAGTGAATACAGCCAGTAAATGTGGTTTAACACCTCAGTTTAAAGAATTAGAAGAGCTTTATAAAGAATATAAAGATAGAGGCTTTGAAATCTTGGGCTTTCCATGTAATCAATTTGCTAAGCAGGACCCAGGAACTAATAAGGAAATTAGTGAATTTTGTTTAATCAATTATGGAGTTAGTTTTACAATGTTTGAAAAAATCGATGTAAATGGAGATAATGCACATCCACTATATAAATATTTAAAAAATGAGGCTAAAGGCATTTTAAATAAAGAAATTAAATGGAACTTTGCTAAGTTTTTAATAGATTCAGAAGGTAATGTAGTAAAAAGATATGCACCAATAACAACTCCATTAAAGTTAAAAGGTGATATAGAAAAGTTGCTGCAACAATAAATAAATTTGTTATATGGTGAAATTTTCACTTAAATAAATTGTCAGATAATAATATTTATAAAGGAGAGATATATTATGATATATGATTATAAGGTAAAAAATATAAAAGGTGACGAGGTCTCATTAAATAATTATAAGGGAAAAGTATTATTAATAGTTAATACAGCTACAGGCTGTGGATTTACCCCTCAATATGAAGGTCTTCAAAAGATATATGATAAATATAAAGACAAAGGATTAGAAATCTTAGATCTCCCATGTAATCAATTCTTTGAGCAGGCACCAGGAAGTAATGAAGAAATTGCAAGCTTCTGTCAGCTTAAATATAATACTACATTTGAAACTTTTGCTAAAATAGATGTAAATGGTGAAAATGCAGCTGACCTATATAAGTTTTTAAAGAAGGAAGCACCAAAAGCAGCTGAAGATGAAGCATCAGAAGGCTTATATAAATTTTTATCAGAAAAAGGCTTTAATACAACTGGAGACGATATAAAATGGAATTTTACAAAATTCTTAGTAGATAAAACTGGAAATGTAGTTGCAAGATATGCTCCAACATTTGAGCCAGAAAAGTTAGAAGAAGCAATCGAAAAACTGCTTTAAGTTTAAACAAAGCAACAAATTAATAACAAATATAAAAAGCGATAAACAAAAAGTTTATTGCTTTTTATATTTAAAAACGCATTGTAAAGCACAAAAGAGAAATTATTGACAGAATCAAAAGAATCAGATATAGTATTAAGATATAGACCAGTCACTATAATTTTATTAAGAAGGTATTGATATGAATGATAAGAAAAATACAAAGGAAAAATTTATAGAAACTGCTTCAAAGCTTTTTGAAGTGAAAGGCTATAATGCGACAGGTTTGAATGAAATCCTAGCAGAGAGTGGAGCACCAAAGGGATCATTATATTACCATTTTCCTAAAGGTAAAGAGCAGCTTGCACTAGAAGCAATAATTTCAGCTGGAAAAAAGATAACACTTAATTTAAAAGAAAATCTAAAAAATGCTGAAAATCCTATTCAAGGAGTTATGAATAATTTAGAACATTTAGCAAAAGTAATTGATAATGAACAAAAAACTAGAGATATGTCTATTAGTTTAATTGCTTTGGAAACTTATTTAACCAGTGAAAATTTAAGGAAGGCATGTGAAGAAATTTTTGATGTTTTAGAGAGAACTTATGCTGAAAAATTAATTGAAATTGGGATAGATAAAGAAAAAGCTTATGAGCTAAGTGCTGTAATCGGAGCCATGACAGAAGGTGGAATTACATTGGCTTTAACTAGAAAAAGTGGTAATCCGCTTAGATTAATAGCTAAACAAATTCCTAAAATAATAAATTATAGTGAGTAAATGATATTAAGCTAAAATAATTTATGTCAGTAATAGTCTATTTCAAAGTGATAATATAATGTTTTTGAAATAGACCATTTAAAAAGATATAATTATATAGACTGGTCTAAAAAGTAAGGAGGAAAAGAAAGATAATGGATGTAGCAATAACAGCAAAATCTGAAGTAAAAATCAATGCAAAAATAATTATAGGAATATTAGTATTTAGTGCATTTATATCTGTATTTAATGAGACTATATTAAACGTCGCGTTAAATACTTTAATGAAGGAAATGAATGTTACCCCAGGAATAATACAATGGATAATTACAGGATATATGATAGTAGTGTCAGTAATGGTACCAGTCACGGCTTTTTTGATTCAATCCTTTAAAACAAAGGAGTTATATTTAGGAGCGATGACCTTACTGTTAATTGGGACAATCAGTGCAGCACTTTCAGGGTCTTTTACAATGCTGCTTATCTCAAGGATGTTGCAAGCTTCGGGGACTGGAATGATGATTCCACTTATGATGAATACGGTATTAACTATAACACCACCAGAGAAACATGGGTCAGCAATGGGCATATGTGGGGCAGCTATTTCTCTTGGACCAGCATTAGGACCAACTGTAGCAGGAATTATATTACAATATTTTAGCTGGCATGCATTATTCATAATATTAATTCCATTTATAGTATTAGCCATGATTTTGGCTTATATATATCTGGTTAATGTATCCAGCCTTACAAAACCTAAAATTGATATAATATCAATTTTATTATCAAGCATTGGGGTAGGAGGAATTATATATGGTATAAGTGGTTTCAGTGACAATGGAGATATTAAAGTGGTCGGTATAATTTTTATTGTTGGAATTATAGCGTTGATTATATTTGGAAAGCGACAATTAGTCTTAAAAGAACCAATGCTTGAAATGCGTACCTTTAAATATCCTTTATTTTCAATTGGAGTAGCACTTGTTATGATTTCTATGATGACCATGTTCACTATGAATGTAATGCTGCCGATGTTTTTACAGGGAGCACTTAAGACAACAACTTTTATAGCAGCAATGGCATTGCTTCCAGCAGCTCTTGCAAATGGTTTTGTAACACCTATAGGTGGTACAATTTATGATAAATTTGGTGTGAAAGTATTAATACCAACAGGCTTTTTTATAATTCTTATTGCACTGTGGTTTTTATCAAAAGCAAATAATGATACGATGCTTATAAAGATTATAATTTCATATGTAGTGGTGTGTATTGGAGTAGGGATTACTATGTCTCCTTGCCAGACAAGTTCTCTTAATCAATTGCCACCAGAAGCTTATCCACATGGAGTAGCAATACTAAATACTTTTCAGCAGATATCAGCAGCTATTGGCTCTTCATTATTCGTAGGGATTATGTCAGCTTCACAGTTGAAAGCGTTAAGAAGTGGAATTGACGAGCAGACAGCAATTTCGGTAGGATTTAGATCTGCAACATTGGTTGCAGTTGGAATTGTTCTAGTTGGATTTTGTTTGTCTTTTGCTTTAAGATTAGGGGAGAAAAAATAATGAAGTTTAAAATTGTAAAATGAAAAATAGTCAAATATAAAAGCTAAACATTCTGCAAATTCAAAATTATTTTTGCGTATAATTTTCTAATTTAGAGGTACAGTTCTCCTAATAAATGAATATCATAATATTCGAAAGGAGATGTTGAAAAAAATGGAATTTGAACAAGAAGATACTTATAGAGATTCAAGAGGAATGCATGATAAATGTAAAAAATGTATGAATTATCATGTTAAATTAACCATGACAGATGGAAAAACTTTAGATGGAATTATTGAAAGTGTGGATTCTGATAAAATTATCATTATGGTTGCTGAGGATGTAATGGATAATAGCGGAGGAGGAGACCCTCAGTATTATCAATATCAACAAAATGATCCCGAATATTATCAATATCAGGAAAGACAATATTATAATTATCGCCCTCCAATGAGATATAGGCGCTTTAGAAGACAAGCTTTCCCTCTTGCTGGTTTAGCTGCTTTGTCATTATTGCCTTATCCTTATGTTGCTCCACCATATGTATATTATCCTTATTATTATTAATAGATACCTATAGTTATAAAGAGGCAGTTTCTACACTGTCTCTTTATAAGGCGTTATTAGAAAATAACAAGTTAAGCCGCCTTCATATTTGAAATTGTTATTTTCTTTCATATGCCTAAACAATAAAGTTTTTAGGTTAGAACTTCGTATCCTTTATTCATTAAAGCTGTTACAGCATTTTGAACATCCTTATCTTTAACAAGTATATAGTCAGTATCATAGGTAGAAATAGCAAATATACTTATTTTATTTTGAGCTAATATTGTGCTGATCTCAGAGAGTATACCGATTAGTGAAAAGTCTAACTGTCCTTCAACTTTTAAAATTCGCCAATCCTTCTCGCACTTTATATCTTCAGGTATATTGACTTCAAGGCATACAATTGATAGCTCGTCATATGTTTTAGTTATGGAAAAGAAATCACTAGTTTTTGCCCATTCTGGAATTGAAGAAGTTTCAGATAACCTGCAAACTCCATATTTTTCTTTTAATAGCTGTAGTATTAATTTATTTTCTGACATATTTTACTTCCATCCTTTCAGCATGTAAATATATTGAATTTGTTTTATGAGACATATTCAAAAATAAAAAAAGTCTAAAGAGAATTTTATTTAATTCTCCCAGGCTTTTATCCTTCCGTGTACACAATATTCTTGTGCGTTTTCTCTTGGACCAAACCAGTAAAGCACTGTGGAACCCTAGAAAACTATATGCATTATAAAATTTAAAATACTTTTAATAAATAGTACCATAAGGTGAGATTTTAAGCAATGCTGTTAAGAAATGTAATTTTTTGATTCCTTCCTGTTAGTGATAATTATAGAGCATAATAAGTTTATTATAAGAGCCAATATGATTATTAAGATTGAAGTACCTACAGGCATATGATATTTAAAAATATTTGTAAAAATAGATTAATATTAAGCATTGTGATAATATTTAAATAAATTTAATAAGTAATCATAATTTTAAATTTCATAGGCTAGATTGGAGGAGTAATGATATGGATATAGATAGCATTGGATTTGATTTAGATGGAACTCTTTGGGATTCAATAGGTGGTGTTTGTGAAGCTTGGAAGGAAGTTTTAGAAAAGCATTCTAAGGTAAAGAAAAAGAAAGTAACTTATGAAGAAATAAAGGGATGTATGGGATTAGTAAATGATGATATAGGGAAGAAGTTATTTCCAGATTTAGATGAAGTATTGCGGATGAAGCTAATGGAAGAAGTATGTGAAAATGAGCTGAAATACTTAGGAAAGCGTGGTGGATTATTATTTCCTAAGGTAGAGGAAACCCTTAAAGAATTATCACAAAAATATAAATTATTCATTGTAAGTAACTGCCAAGAAGGATATGTTGAGTGTTTTTTCAAAGCATATAACTTAGCTAAATATTTTGTTGACTTTGAAGCTTCAGGAGCAACTGGATTAACAAAAGGAGAAAATATAAAGCTTGTAATAGATAGAAATAGTTTTAAAAATTCAATATACATAGGCGATACTAATGGAGATTTGGAAGGGGCAAAAGCTGCTAAAATAAAATTTGTTTATGCAAAATATGGTTTTGGAGACGTTCGAGAATATGATTATGTTATAGATAAATTTGAAGATATATTAAATCTAAAAATGTAAGTATATTACTAGCAAGTTAGAATTTTTATGGGTAAAATGTTTTTATAAGGGAGATATATAATAATTAAGAAAATAGATAATAGTATAAAATAGAGTATTAGAAATTATTTTATTAGGAGTGATGTAATGAAAGGGTTGGTAGTTTTTTATTCATTAGAGGAGCATACAAAATTCATAGCAGATATGATAGCAGAGGAATTAAAATGTGAGTTACTTGAATTAAAGCCAGTAGAGGAATATCCTAAAAATGGAATCAAGAAATATTGGTTTGGAGGTATGGGTGCCTTATTTAAAAAACAGCCTGCCTTAAAAAATAAAATTCAGGATCTAAGTGAGTACGACACAATATTTATCGGGACACCCGTTTGGGCTGGAACTTATGCACCACCAATAAACACTTTTATCTCTAAAAATAAAATAGATCATAAGAATCTTGCATTTTTTGCCTGTCATGGTGGCGGCGGAGCTCAAAAATGTTTTGAAAAATTAGAAGCTGCTTTAAAAGATAATACTATACTTGGAAAAATTGAATTTGCAGATTCTAGTACAGAATCAGAAAAAAGGGATAAATTAAAGGAATGGATAAGAAAAATTATTAATTAGGGCAAATGTTTAAAATTTGATAAGAAGATATGTGTAAAGTAATTATAGCGTTAATGATATTTAATAATATTATTAACGTTATTTTTATGCAATAAAAGCAAGTTTGTATTTGGGAAAATATATAAAAATATGGTTGAATTTGCCTCTCGGAAGTAGTACTATAAAAGTATAGTACGAATGCAGTACTATATTAAAATCGAATTATATTTATTGGAGGCTTTGATATGGAAAGCAATAAAAATATTTTTAAGGAAAACTCAAAAGTGACCTATAATAAGCAGGCTTCAATCTATGATGAGAAAGGTGATGGAAAATTTGTAGCTCCAATGTATGGTGAAATTGTAAACAGAATAATTAAAGCAAATCCGAAAAGAATATTAGATGTGGGATGCGGTACAGGAAATGTATTAATTAGACTGGCAGCAAACAAAAATTTTAATTTATATGGCTTAGATATTTCTGAAAAAATGATTGAAGCTGCTAAGAAAAATCTTGGCGATGCAGTAGAACTTAAAGTTGGAGATTCTGAATATATACCATGGAAAGATAATTTTTTTGATGTTATAGTATGTAATGCATCTTTTCATCATTATCCAAATCCAGAAAAAGTTTTATCTGATATGCGAAGAGTTTTAAGTAATGATGGTATATTGATTATTGGAGATCCAACGGCACCAGCACTTTGTAAACCAATTATAAATATGCTTTTAAAATCATCAAATAAAGGCGATTATTATATATATTCAGAAAAGGAAATAAAAAAACTATTGGTAGAGTGTGGTTTTGAGCCATTTGACTTTAAAAAGATTAATTGGAAGAGTTTTGCAATTAATGCTAAAATAAAATAATAAATAATGAAAGTTTTGGAGTGAAAATTATTATGGATAAAGGATTCAAAAGACAAGTTAATGAATTTAATGCATTATGGCATAGTATGTTTATGGAAGCAAATTATAAAGATATAGAAGCAAAATATCCGAGTATACAAGTCTTTAGTACAAATGAGCTATCTATAATTAGGATTATTACTGAAAAGGAAGAAGTGATCATAAGAGATATAGTGGATGCATTAAATATTCCTAAAAGTACGTTAACCAGCATAATAGATAAATTAGAAAAGAATGATATTATAGTTAGAGCAATTAGTAAGAAAGATAGAAGATCATACAAACTAGAGCTTACTGAAAAAGGAATAGAAGTTCAGAAAGAGCATGTGAAATTTGAAGAAGAGATTTATGGAAAGGTAATAAGTTCTTTAGATACATATGAAGAAAGAGAAGCGTTTTTAGTGCTTGTAAGAAAGATAGTAAAAAATATTTCTCTTAAATCAAGGTGATAATATAGTATATAAAGCATGTGAAGATGTACTTAAACATATTGATGAAGATATTACATTAACGTCTATAGCAAATAAACTAAATATTAGTAAAAACTATTTGTGCTCAATATTCAAACAGCAGACTGGTGAGAATTTTTTAGAATATGCAACAAGAGCAAAAATGGAAAGGGCAAAGATATTATTGAAGAAATATGATTATAAGGTTTATTAGATTAGTGATATGTTAGGTTATAAGGAGACAATCTGCTTTAGTAAACTTTTTAAAAAGCATACAGGTTATACTCCAGCTGAATACAAGAAAAATGTAATGCAAGTGTAAGAGATTCTAAAAAAGAGTCTCTTTTTTTTCTGCTTTATGTAAATGTTTAAAGTCAGTAATTTTTTCATACTTTATCGTAATTTTATACCATTTTAGTAAGTTACTTTTTTATATATCATAAGATTGTAGATAGAAATTAGATATTGTATAAAAGTGAATGGAGGAATGTTATTTATTTTAATTGTGTAGGCAGTATAAAAATAAATAACAAAGATGAGAGGTATAAAATCAATTATGATTTTAATAAATTATTTAATTAGGGGAGGAAAAATATATGAAGAAGAAAAAAATAAAAGTTGCAGTATTAGGAATTCTAGTAAGCACCTTCTTAGTAGGAGCTTTTATTCCAACAAAGACTTTTGCAGTGACTAAATCTCACTTTAGTGATGGATTTGATTATGCTAACACAGGAAGCTGGTCAAAGTCAGACGGCTGGACTAATGGAGGACAGTTCAATTGTACTTGGAGAGCTAGCAACATCAATTTCAGTAATGGAGTTATGGATCTTACTTTAAATAAAGATACACAAGGCGGTTCTACACCATATGCTGGTGCAGAATATCGCTCAAATGATACTTTTAGTTATGGACTTTATCAAGTAAGTATGAAACCAGCAAAAAATACTGGTATAGTTTCTTCGTT
This sequence comes from Clostridium sp. BL-8, assembly GCF_002006495.1. NCBI lineage: Bacteria > Bacillati > Bacillota > Clostridia > Eubacteriales > Clostridiaceae > Clostridium > Clostridium sp. BL-8. The sequence continues at coordinate 46,904 of NZ_LZZL01000003.1, read as the reverse complement.
CTTTACTTATACAGGACCAACAGATAATACTCCTTGGGATGAAATTGATATTGAGTTTTTAGGCAAGGATACAACGAAGGTACAATTTAACTATTATACAAATGGTGTAGGAAATCATGAGCACCTTTATAATTTAGGCTTTGATTCCTCAACAAGTTTTCATACTTATGCTTTTAACTGGCAGCCAACCTATATTGCATGGTTAGTAGATGGAAAGGAAGTTTACAGAGCAACAAGTAATATTCCATCACATCCTGGTAAAATCATGATGAATTTATGGCCAGGAACAGGGGTAGACTCATGGTTAGGTTCTTATAATGGAGTGACTCCACTTAATGCGTATTATGACTGGGCGTCTTATGATCCACAATAATATTTAAGTTTATTTAGGTAATAGATAGTTATCTGGGAATTTCTAATTGCGACATATACATTAAAATATTGTAAATGAAAATTGTTATAAATGATGTTTAGAGAGAACTGGCAAGAGTTATATGTCAGTTCTTTTAATTTAGAAGCAACATACTAGGCATTTGCTGGTAACGTGCCCTTAGAGGGCATAATAAAAGCCACCGCTGAGCGAATGATTACTTACTCTAAATAAAAAGTTAATTAGTAACACTTTCTTAATACTTTGTTTACATTTTCCATGTTTACAATCATATTACTTAGCAATATAATAGTAAATTGATAATTTATTATTTATGAAATAAAAATGGTTAAAAGGAAAAGCTAATATATAGATCTATCATATGAAATTAATAGCAAAGTTTAGATTATTAATTAAAATAAAATTATGGGTAAGGAAGTGAGAGGATGATAATAAATCCTAAATTTAGAGGGTTTGTTTGTACAACAGCGCATCCAGAAGGATGCGCTAAAAATGTTACGAAAGCAGTAGACTATGTGAAAGGAACTAAGCCAATTAAAGGCCCGAAAAACGTTCTTGTTATTGGGGCATCGACGGGATATGGTCTGGCTTCAAGAATTGTATCAACTTTTGGTGCAGGTGCAGGTACTATTGGGGTTGTTTTTGAACGGTCTGCTTCTGAAAATAGGACAGCTACAGCTGGCTGGTACAATACAGCAGCATTTGAGAAGTATGCTGGTGAAAATGGGTATTATTCTGCAACTATTAATGGAGATGCATTTTCGAAAGAGATAAAGGAAGAAACTATTGAATTAATAAAAAAAGATTTGGGAAAAGTAGACCTTGTAATATACAGTATTGCTTCAGCTAAAAGAATACATCCAGTAACAGGAGAGGTCTTCTCATCAGTACTGAAACCAATTGGAAAAACATTTAAAGAAAAGACTGTAAATTTTCATAGTTATCAGGTATCAGATATGGAAATTAATCCAGCAGATGAAGATGAGGTAAGAGAAACCGTTGCCGTTATGGGTGGAGAAGACTGGAAGATGTGGATTGATTCATTAATAGCTGCAGATGTTCTTGCAGAGGGAGCAATTACAACAGCATATTCATATATTGGGCCTGAAATCACATATCCTGTTTATAGGAATGGTTCTATAGGAAAGGCAAAGAAAGATTTAGAGAAGACTGCTGAAATAATAAATAAGGACCTCGAGAAGATTAATGGAAAAGCCGTAATATCTGTTAATAAGGCTTTAGTGACTCAATCGAGTTTGGCACTCCCTGTAGTTCCTTTATATATATCTATATTATCTAAGGTTATGAAGGAAAAGGGTATTGATGAAGGCTGCATAGAGCAGATATATAGGTTATTTTCAAAAGAATTATATAAGAGTAATCTCTCTCTTGATGATGAAGGCAGAATAAGAATGGATGATTTGGAATTAAGAAGTGATGTTCAAAAAGAGGTATTTGAGCTATGGAAAAAGATTAATACTGATAACATTACTGAGTTAAGTGATATAGAGGAATTTAGAAATGAATTCTTTAAATTGTTTGGTTTTGGGTATTCCGATATAGATTACGATAATGAAGTTGATCAACATGTTAAAATAACGAGTGTAGGAATGTAATAATATTAATAATTTTCTTATTTACTGGAAAAAATAAAAAAGTAAATTAAATTTTACGATTATAGTTGATTAGGCAAGCATACTGGTCTGTTATTTTTTTGATTGTGCCTTAAATACCATAATTTTCTGGAAGTTGTGGTATAATAGCGCTATAGATTAAAATATGAAAGCCTAGGAGGAGACGGAATGGATATAAAGATTTTAGAAAAATATGCAGAACTCGTAGTTAAAACAGGAATAAATTTGCAGGAAAAACAGCAATTATTTATAACTTCACCAATTGAATGTGCGGATTTTGCTAGAATCATGGCAGAAAAAGCTTATGAAGCAGGGGCTATAAATGTAATAGTAAGATATAATGATGAAAAACTTTCTTTAATAAAATTTAATAAAGCTTCAATGGAAAGCTTTGAAAAGGAACCTATTCACCTTGCACTTGAAAGAGAGCAGCTTATAAAAGAGAAAACCGGATTTATCAGTATAGCTGCTGAAGATCCAGAACTTTTAAGTGGTATAGATCCTAATAAAATATCACTTCAAGCTAAGACAAACAGCACAGCTATGAAAAAAGCCAGTGCTGCAATGATGAGTAATGAAGTTTCATGGTGTGTTGTTTCAGTACCTACAAAAGGATGGGCTAAAAAGGTATTTCCAAATGTGCCAGAGGAAGAAGCTGTAGAAAAGCTTTGGCAGTCAATATTCAGCATAGTGAGAGCTGATAAAGAATCACCAGTTGCTGCTTGGGAAGAACATATATCAAAATTAGATCATAGAAGAAATTATTTAAATGAGAAAAGTTTCAAGTATCTTCACTATAAATCAGAAGGAACTGATTTAGTTGTAGAGCTTCCAGAAGGTCATGAGTGGTTAGCTGGAGCAGAAAATACTAAAGATGGAGTTAGATTTGTAGCTAATATGCCAACAGAAGAAGTATTTACTCTTCCAAAGAGAGATGGTGTAAATGGATATGTAACTAGCAAGAAACCTTTAAATTATGGAGGAAACTTAATAGATAACTTTAAGCTTACTTTTAAAGATGGTAAGATTGTTGATTTCACAGCAGAAAAGGGTGAAGAAATATTAAAAGGACTTTTAGATACTGATGAAGGTGCAAGATATTTAGGAGAAGTTGCTTTAGTTGGCTATAACTCACCTATATCAAACTCAGGTCTAATATTCTATAATACATTATTTGATGAAAATGCATCTTGCCACTTTGCTTTTGGTAAGGCATACCCAAGCTGCTTAAAAGGCAGTGATAATATGTCAGAAAAAGAACTTCTAGAAAAGGGAGTTAATGATTCGTTGACTCATATAGATTTCATGGTAGGTTCTGCAGAGCTTGAAATAATCGGAGAAACTGCGAGTGGTGAAAAAGTTCAAGTATTTAAAAATGGAGATTGGGTAATATAATTTAATAAGTTGACAAATTCGTTTAAAAATAGTATTTAATATATATAGAGTTATACGACTGACGGAAGTGGGATAAACCACATGAAGTATAACAATTTAAAAGCCGACCGTCTGGGCAAAAGCCTGGATAGTGGGCTTTTTTGTCGTATTAATAAGGAGTGAAAGTTTGAAAAAATGATTCCAAAATGTTTGATATCTTAAGAAAGGAATGATTATATAATGAAAGAATTGATTTTAAAGTATGGATGTAATCAAAATCAAAAGCCAGCTAGAATTTTTACTCAGGATGGAAATCTACCAATAAAAATATTAAATGGGACTCCAGGATATATAAATTTATTAGATGCATTTAATAGCTGGCAGCTTGTAAAAGAATTAAAAGAAGCTACAGGCTTAGCTGCAGCTGCGTCTTTTAAGCATGTTAGTCCGGCAGGAGCTGCAGTAGCTATTCCGTTAACTGAACTTTTAAAGAAAGCATATTTTGTAGAGGAGGAGGAATTATCAGATATTTCAACAGCATATATAAGAGCAAGAGGCGCAGATAGAATGTCTTCATATGGAGATTTTGTAGCTTTGTCAGATGAGTGTGATGAGCAGACAGCAAAATTTTTATCACGAGAAGTATCTGATGGAATAATAGCACCAGCTTATTCTGATAAAGCGCTTAAAATATTGAAAAGTAAGCGTAAAGGTAAGTATTTAATAATACAAATAGATATTAATTATATTCCTAAGGAAATTGAAACAAGAGAAATCTATGGAGTAACTTTTGAACAAAAGAGAAATGATGTGAAAATAACTCAAGATATGTTTAATAATTTGCCTACTAAAAATAAAGTTATACCTGACGATGCTAAAAGGGACTTAATTGTAGCTCTAAGTACACTTAAGTATACACAATCTAATTCTGTATGTTATGCAAAAGATGGACAGGCTATTGGAATTGGTGCAGGGCAGCAATCCAGAATTCACTGTACTAGATTGGCTGGAAATAAAGCTGATGCGTGGTTTTTGAGACAAAATCCAAAGGTTATAAAACTTCCTTTTAAAAAAGAAATAAAAAGAGCAGATAGAGATAATGCAATAGATGTTTATATTTCAGATGATTATATGGATATATTATGCGATGGAGTTTGGGAAGGTATATTTTCTGAAAAGCCAGAACCATTAAGCAAAGAAGAAAGGATAATATGGCTTAAAAAATTATCAGAGGTATCTTTAGGTTCAGACGCATTTTTCCCTTTTGGAGACAACATAGAACGTGCTAGAAAAAGTGGTGTTTCTTACATAGCTCAGCCAGGTGGATCTATAAGAGATGATAATGTAATTGAAGTTTGCGACAAATATAATATAGTTATGGCATTTACAGGAATAAGACTTTTTCATCATTAATTTAATAAAGTAGAGAAATAAAATATTATGTTCCAGAGAATAAAAAGAAGTACATTCTTTTAGATTAAAGATAGTTTTTTAAAGATCAGATAACATTTATTATTAATATTAAAAAAGTTCCGCTAAGCATATCCAGTTAATATTGTCTTAGCGGAACTTTTAATTTTAAGTTTAAATCTAAATTATTAAGTCTCCATCATAAGAGGTAATAATTTTATATAAGTCAGGACGTCTATCTCTGAATATTCCCCATTCAATACGTTGTGTTTCAAGCTCATCTAAATCAAATTCAGCAACTAATACTGTTTCTTCGCTGCGACCAGCTTCAATAACTTTATTACCTTGTGGTCCTGCAATAAAGGATGAACCATAGAAGGTGATTTTAGAGTCTTCATCCTCTTCTACGCCAACACGGTTTGAGGCGATTACAGGAATTAAATTAGCAGCTGCATGACCAAGCATACAAGCCTGCCAGTGATCTTTTGAATCAATTGATCCATCTTGAGGTTCAGAACCAATGGCAGTAGGATAGAATATCATTTCAGCACCCATAAGAGTCATGCATCTAGCTGCTTCTGGATACCATTGATCCCAGCATATACCTACGCCAATTTTACCGTAGCGTGTTTTCCAGACTTTAAAACCAGTGTCTCCTGGATTAAAGTAAAATTTTTCTTCATAGCCAGGGCCATCAGGAATATGGCTTTTTCTGTAGGTACCAAGTACTTCACCATCAGCATCGATTATTGCAATGGCATTATATCTTGCGTAATTTTTCTTTTCATAAAAACTGATAGGAAGAACAACCTTAAGTTCTTTAGCAATTTTCTTAAAGTGATTAATAGCTTTATTTTGTTCTACTTCTGTAGCGTAGATATAATAATCTGATTTTTCTTTTTGACAAAAATATGGAGTTTCAAATAATTCTTGAAGCAAAATTATTTGAGCACCTTTATCGGCTGCTTCTCTTACAAATTTTTCAGCTTTAGAGATATTTTCATCGATGTTCGAAGAACAGCTCATTTGGGTAGCTGCAACTTTAACTTTTCTCATGTGTATCACCTCATCTTATTTTTTTTATTCTTTAGAAGCTGGCATCTGCTGAGTAGTACAATGTATATTTCCACCTTCTTTAATAACAGCTATTCCATCTACCGTTCTGATTTTTCTATCAGGGAAGGTTTCACTTAGCACTTTTGCAGCAGCTTTATCAGCTTCTTTAGCATTACCGCCAAATACAGGTAAAATAATACCATCATTTACAAAGTAGAAGTTTAAATAGCTTAAAGTTAACCTTTCACCCTTATATTCAGTTCTAGGCGGCTGATTAATTTGAATAATTTCAAACTTTCTGCCTTTAGCATCCGTTGAATTTTTTAATATTTCAAGATTTTCTAAGGTTATTTTATAATTGTTATCTTCAGGGTCATTGCAGGTTTGCATAAGGATTTTCCCAGGTGATGCAAAACAGGCTATATTATCTACGTGACCATCAGTTTCATCGCCATCTAAACCATTTTTAAGCCAGATAACTTTTTCTATATTTAAATATTCTTTTAAATAATTTTCAATTTGTTCTTTAGTAAGGTCTGGGTTTCTATTAGGATTTAGTAAGCATTCTTCAGTAGTAAGCAGAGTTCCTTCTCCATCAACATGAATTGAGCCTCCTTCTAAAATGAAAGGTGCATCAAATTTTTCTACATTGAAATGTTCTAGAATTTTTCCTGCTACTTTGTCGTCTAGATCCCAAGGAGCATATTTTCCACCCCAAGCATTAAAGTTCCAATTCACGCCAGCTAAGCTTTGCGTATCATTCATTATAAATGTTGGACCATTATCACGAAGCCATGCATCATTATGTTCGATAGAAAGAAATTCTACATTATTAGAGGTTTTAAAATAATTTTGCACGTAAGTTAAATCTTCAGGGTTCACAATTACTGTAACTGGTTCAAATTCTGAAATTGCCTTGATGAATTCAGCATATCCAAGACGTACACTTTCATGATTTTCAGGATAACACATAGATTCTTTAACAGGCCATGAAATAAAGGTACGCTCATGAGTAGTCCATTCAGCAGGCATCTTGTAATTTAAATCTTTTGGATACATATAATACTCCTCTTCTTTAAGAATTTATTTTAGGTTATTTTATGGTTATAAATTCCAATTAAATATTAATATTTAATAATTTTAGAGAAATTCAGCTTGAATTTCATCATTTACTGTTAATTGTTAAATATAAACTGTCAATTAGAACATATTTAGTATCTATCATATAATAAACTTCCATTCATATTTATGTCAAGATTCAACTGAAGAAGGGCATTTAGTTTAGAAACAGTGAAAATAATAAGCACATCTGTTTTATTTAATGAGTGTGTGAATTTAGCTTTATTTTTCGTTTGAGAGTATTAAAAAATCAATAAATAAAAAAGAATATTTTAAATTGATTTCACGAATAATAATATTAAAAACATTTAAAAATAATATAATTCACATTCCTTAATATTACATTTAAATTGGTTTTAAATTCAAAGATAAGGTTTTACTTGAAAAATAGTATAAATGTATATATAATAATAAAGGATGCAGTATACACATTTATTATTTGTGTGTTATTGATATAAAGAAATATATGAAAAAGCAGTGATGATAAAAGCTACGATTTAAGAATTTCTTCAGAGAGCCGATGGATGGTGAGAATCGGTGAAAGGCTGAATCTTTCCACTTTTGGAGCTGTCAGCGGTAAAGTACATGATTATTTAATTCATGTGTTCAAGCTGAAAGATTAGTAACCTTTATATTACTATTTCGAGTGGTTGATTTTATTATGAATCAGCAATTTGGGTGGCAACGCGGATTATTCCGTCCCAATTTATATATTGGGACGGTTTTTTTATATTATAATTAATAATTATTTAATCAGGAGGAAAAATATGTTAGATATTAAATTTTTAAGAGAGAATCCAGAAATAGTTAAACAAAACATAAAAAATAAGTTTCAAGATAATAAATTAGGTTTAGTAGATGAAGTAATTGATTTAGATGCTGAACTTAGAAAAGTAAAGCAGGAAGTAGAAGCTTTAAGGGCTGATAGAAATAAGTTATCTAAACAAATTGGTGGTTTAATGGCTCAAGGTAAAAAAGAAGAAGCTGAAGAAGTAAAGAAAAAAGTAAGTGCTGATTCAGATAGAATGGCTGAATTAGACATAAAGGAAAAAGAATTAGAAGAAAAAGTTAAGAACATCATGATGGTTATTCCTAACATAATAGATCCAAGTGTTCCTATAGGTAAGGATGATAGTCAAAATGTAGAATTAGAACGTTTTGGAGACCCAGTTGTACCAGATTTTGAAATCCCATATCATACAGAAATTATGGAAAAATTCAATGGCATTGATTTAGACAGTGCAAGAAAGGTTGCAGGTAATGGTTTCTATTACTTAATGGGAGATATTGCAAGACTTCATTCTGCTGTTATCTCTTATGCAAGAGACTTTATGATAGATCGTGGCTTTACATATTGTATTCCACCTTTCATGATTCGTAGCCAAGTTGTAACTGGTGTTATGAGTTTTGCAGAAATGGATGCTATGATGTACAAAATTGAAGGTGAAGATCTATATTTAATAGGAACTAGTGAACACTCTATGATTGGTAAGTTCATAGATACAATATTACCAGAAACATCACTTCCTCATACATTAACAAGCTACTCACCATGCTTTAGAAAAGAAAAAGGAGCTCATGGTATAGAAGAAAGAGGAGTATATAGAATTCACCAATTTGAAAAACAAGAAATGATTGTTGTATGTAAGCCGGAAGAAAGTAAGATGTGGTATGAAAAGTTATGGAAGAATACCGTTGATTTATTCCGTTCTTTAGATATACCAGTAAGAACTTTAGAATGTTGCTCAGGTGATTTAGCAGACTTAAAGGTAAAATCAGTAGACGTAGAAGCTTGGTCTCCTAGACAAAAGAAATACTTTGAAGTTGGAAGTTGCTCTAACTTAGGTGATGCACAAGCTCGTCGTTTAAAGATTCGTGTAGATGGTCCAGATGGAAAATATTTCGCACATACATTAAACAATACAGTGGTAGCTCCACCAAGAATGCTTATAGCATTCTTAGAAAATAACTTAAATGAAGATGGAACTATTAATATTCCAACTGCTCTTCAACCATACATGGGTGGAAAGAAAGTTATTAAATAATAATTAAGTTATTTAATATGCCTAATCAGCTTAATGAAGTGATTGATTAGATAAATTTAATTTAAGAAGTCATAAATACTAAAAAGGTACAATAACATATTTCTAGTATTTAAATCCTTGATAATACTTTGGGTATTGTCGAGGATTTTTTTATATAAGGAAAGTTTAAAACAATAAAAATTCTAAGAAAAAAATCTAAAGCAGCTAAGTGAGAAAATAATACTTAGTTACTTTAGATTTTTTCAAATTATTGAATTGTAATAAATATATTTTTTATTCTTCTATAACTGTTGAATTTTCAATAGGACATTCTTCAGTTCTATTAGGCTTATGTTTTAAGAACAAAGATAATATAACAGCAAAAATAAGAATGCATACCTGAATAATAAATACATGATGTACACCATATACTAAGGACAAAGTTTGAATATTAGGATTATTAATATTGCTTACAGAACTTAAATAATCCTTTTGACTTGCAGACATAATAGCAACAAAAAAAGATGTTCCAAAGGCACCAGCAATTTGCTGTAGTGTATTCATTATAGCTGTACCATGAGGAGCAGATTCAAGTGACAACTGATTTAAACTATTTGTTTGAGTCGGTGTATTAATTAATCCAACAGCTAATAATGAAAGACAATGTAAAGCAATAATTAGTGGAACAGTTATTGTGGCTGATATAGTAAAGGAAAAAACAAAAAATACAATTGCTGAAATCATAAAACCTGGAAGAATTAATACTTTAGGTCCAAACCTATCATATAAATGGCCAGAAACTGGTGATACAATACCATTAATAAATCCACCAGGTAACATTACAAGTCCAGCAACAAAAGCGGATAATCCTAAAGCTCCTTCAAGAAACATTGGCAAAATAAGCATAGTTGCAAAATTAACCATGTGCATGATTATAATAAGTACAGTTCCAATTGTGAACATAGGGTATTTAAATAGACGCATATCTAACATAGGATTGTCCATATGTAATTGACGTAATACAAAGGCGCCTAATGCAACACATCCGACAATTATAGGAATAGTCATTGCAGTAGAAGATCCTCCAATATTATTAACACCGTATATGAATCCTCCAAAACCAATAGTTGATAATAAAACAGAAATTATATCAAGAGATTGATTTTCTAACTCTGTTACATTTTGCATATATATATATCCGGTAATAAATGAAATAAAAGAGAAAGGAATGATGACTAAAAATAACCATCTCCAATTAAGGAGTTGCAGAACTAATCCAGAAAGAGTAGGACCAATAGCTGGTGCACAAAACATTACAAGATTAAATATACCTAGTATTTTACCACGACTTCTTATAGGATAAATTATTAATAAAGTATTTATTATATTAGGTATTAATATACCAGTTCCTATAGCTTGAATTAATCTCCCTATTAATAAGATTGAGAAAATAGGGGAAATACCTGATATGATTGTCCCAAGTAGAAATATAGCTATAGAAGTTAGGAATAATTGTCTTGTTGTGAACCTTTTAGTAAGAAAGGCAGAAAGGGGGATTGAAATACCCATAATAAGCATATAACCTGTGCTTAGCCACTGAACTGTATTTGCGGATATGCTAAATTGTTCCATTAAAGTTTTTAAAGCCATATTTAATACTGTTTCATTTAGCATGCAAAAAAATCCAGCAGATATTAATGCAATAGTAATTGGTATGATTTTTAATTGTTTACTTTGATTATTTTTTTCTAATATTTGTTTCATTTACAACCTCCGTGATATTTTAAAAAAATATAATATGACAATAATTAATACAATAATAGTTGCTATACTAATAATATATCTACGAAGTATTGTTGTCAAATATTTTATGTTGACATATGTAAGCTAAATTTATTTGTAGGCAAAAAAAGTGGCTAACACTTTGGTTAACCGCTTTTTATATGTATAAAATAATTATAAACTTTTTAGTGATTCTATTTTTGCAAATTGGTAATATTATTGTTTATTTTAAGAAGCACATCTGTATAAACATTTAGTTCTTTTTCAGAGATATTGGTCAAAATTTTTGCAAATATTTCTTCTATATAAGGGGTGAGTTTTTCCGTTAATGCAAATCCTTTATCTGTTATATGAATAGAAAATGAACGCCTATCATCTTTACTAGAATGCCTTTCAACAAGTGATTTCCTTTCTAAAATATCAAGCATTCTTGTTAAGGTTGGTTGATCTTTATTTACTAATTGTGCTAGAATTTTTTGATTTATTTTATTTTGCTTAGAAAGTTTAAGTAATACTTGCCATTGTTCAGCAGTTATATCAAAAGAAGATAACTGTGAATTTAAGAAGTAAACCATTTTTTTATTAACCAAGTTTGTTAAAGTGCCAACATCTTTATCATAAGACTCAAACATATAATTTCCTCCCGATATTTGTCACGATGATCATTAGTATAACAAGTAAAATGGTTTTTTTCAAGTATTAACTATAAGAGAAGAATTTATGAGTAAAATATATAATTTAGAATAATTCTCTTTACATTAACATTTTCAAAATGTATAATTGATTTGTATTTTGTAAATAATAGAATCTAATATATAATTAAGTGTGTTGAAAAAGAAGAGTAAATAGTATTTTAATTTTAAGAGATCCAGGAGGGGTGGAAGCCTGGAATTTAAAACTATTGAAGGAAGCTTTAGAGCAATAAATAGAAAGCGTAAGGAATATTTTGAATATTTCTATGATGTAGTATATTTATGGGGTTATTCCCTTAAAGATAATTAAGTGGATTAAATTAATTAATTTAATCAATTTAGGTGGTAACGCGGAAGATATGCCTTTCGTCCTAGAAGTTTTTAGGATGAGAGGTTTTTTTATATTAAAAATTAAAAAATATATATAAGGTTGTCTTATCATCAGCACTGCTTGACGATTTTTTTTGAATGGGTTGGAATTTTAAAAAAATATCAGCTTCAGTTGAGAGAGAAAACAGCAGGTATTGAAAGTGTAATGCATTTATAAGTTTAAGATAAATAATTGTAATTAAATATTATTTTAAATTTTTGGAGGTGAAATTATAATAGTGGCAAAAGTAGAATTAACCAACATGTGCATGGTTTATGATAAAGTAAATAATAAAGTTTTAGTCCAAGATAGAATTAAATCTTGGAAAGGAATTTCATTTCCAGGAGGTCATGTAGAAGATGGAGAAAGTTTAATAGAGTCAACTATAAGAGAAATCAAAGAAGAAACAGGGTTAACAATATCAAATTTAGAGCCATGTGGAATTATATATTGGATTAATGATGAAACTGGTGATAAATATTTTGTATTTAATTATAGAACAGATGTATTTTGTGGTGAATTGTTAGAAAAAACTGATGAGGGTAATGTATTTTGGGTAGATAAGGATGATTTGTCAAACCTTAATTTGTCAGATGGTCTTAAAGAGAGGCTGCCTATGTTTTTAGAGAAAAAGTATTCAGAAGGATTTGGAACTTGGAATGAACGTCGGGCAAGTCAATTAAAATTTATATAAATCGCCATAACAAGGGGCATATAATACCTTGTAAGGAAGAAGAATAAGGAGAGATAAATAATGAGTTTTGAAAAATTAGCAGATATGATATTTGGAAATGTTAAAAATACACCTGAATATTATATTCAAAAATATCCAAAGAGAAATCTAAAAGTTGGGGCAAGAGTCACAAGATATGCGCCAAGTCCAACTGGATTTCAACATATAGGTGGAGTATTTTCAGCATTAATAAATGAAAGATTAGCAAGTCAAACTGAAGGTGTCTTTTATTTAAGAATAGAGGATACTGACCAAAAGAGAGAAGTTGAAGGTGCAATAGAAGATACTATAGTAACTATGCATAATTTTGGTTTAGATTTTAGTGAAGGTATGACAGGTCAGGACACTTTTAAAGGTAATTATGGTCCATATAAACAAAGTGAAAGAGCTGATATATATAATACTTTTGCAAAAGATTTACTTATAAAAGGGTTAGCATATCCAGATTTCTGCACTCCAGAAGAATTAGCGCAGCTTAGAGAAAGACAAATGGCTAATAAAATAACTCCAGGATACTATGGAGAATATGCTAAATTTAGAAACATAACAGAAGAAGAAGCGATAAAGAGAATTGAGAATGGAGAAAAATATATTATAAGATTAAAGTCTCCTGGAAATCCTGAAAAGAGAGTTGAATTCCATGATTTAATCAAAGGTGATATATCATTCCCAGAAAATAATCAAGATGTAGTGCTTATAAAAGGTGATGGACTTCCAACATACCACTTTGCTCATGCAATAGATGATTATTTAATGAGAACTACAGATGTAATAAGAGGAGAAGAATGGTTATCATCACTTCCAATACATGTTCAATTATTTGAAGTTTTAGGTTTTGAAGCTCCAAGATATGCTCATATTCCAGTAATAATGAAGCAGGATGGTGGATCAAAGAGAAAGCTTTCAAAGAGAAAAGATGCAGAAGCTGCTGTTTCTTATTATAAGGAAGTTGGATTCCCAGTAGTATCAGTAGTAGAATACTTACTTAATATAGTTAATTCTACTTTTGAAGAATGGAGAGCTGAAAATCCTAAAGCAGATTATCATGAATTTGAAATCCATTTAGAAAAGATGGGCAAGAGCGGAGCATTATTTGATTTAGTTAAATTAAATGATGTATCTAAAGAATGCATAGCAGTAATGAAAGCGGACTATGTTTATGATAACTATATAACTTGGGCTAAAGAATTTGATGCAGAAATGTACAAATTAGTTTCAGAAAATGAAGTGATGGCAAAAGAAATCTTTAATATAGATAAAGAAGGTCCAAAGCCAAGAAAAGATTTTGCTAAATGGGATGAAGTAAAGGATAAGATTTTCTACTTCTTTGATGAACTATTCTATAAGGAATCAGTAGAACAAATAGAACTTCCAAAGGGAGTTACATTAGAAGCAGCAAAAGAAGTTGTAGCTACTTATAAAAATGAATTTAAATTTAATGTGGAAAGCCAAGAAGCTTGGTTTGATGACTTAAAGGAAATAGGAATTAGACTTGGATACTGTGCAAATAGAAAAGAATTCAAAGCAAATCCAGATCAATATAAGGGTATGATTTCAGATGTTGCGGGAGCTGTCAGAGCCGCTTTGACTCATAGAACTAATTCGCCTGATATTTATACTATAATGCAAATCATAGGTGAAGAAAATACTAGAGAAAGATTCGATAAGTTTTTAGCCCTATAACAAGTTAAATAAAGAAATAAAGTAAGGTGTTCTTTTAGATGCCTTACTTTATTTTTATGTTTCTTTATTTCATATGATTAATATTAGGCTTAAAATTCTTATGATATATATGTAGCAATAATAAAATTACATTTGGAAGGGGGATAGGTTAAGTAGATATCTAGATGTAAAATGTATAAAATTAATTGCAACATATATATTTCTTATAAAAAAATAGGATTTATAACGCAAAAAAAGAGCGTTCAAAATTGAAAACCCTCAATAAAACGCATTGACAATAAAATATGCCAATGATATAATATACAATTATGGCTATATAATATTAATATAACATATTTTAATCTCTGTGTCAATAGTTTTTTGAAAGGAAGTTTTTAAATTGGATGAAATTATTAATTTGTTTCAAGAAGGCTCACTAGATAAGCAGGTATTTAATGATATACTCAAGTGCAATGAATTAACTCATGAATATGGGTTAAGGCTTAATGAGGACGATATAAAAGAAATAATTAATACAAGAAATTTAGCACTTGAGAAAAGCGGCAGAATAGAGTTTGACGGCCAAATTATAGATAAAATTATAATGGCCTTTTGCAACTCTCCATATATTTCACAATATAATTATAGTGATACTATAAATGAACTGGTAGAAATTTTTTATAACTATAAGAATGAAACCTTAGATTATATAGGTGATGATGAATTAATAGAAATTATGAAAGAATACTTTGATAATTATTGTCAGGGATCTTTAGAAATTTTAGAAGGTAAAGTATTATATAAAATTGCAGATAATATTAGAAATGGTGTTAAAGATTATACAAACCTAGATAGTGAAAAGGACTGATAAATTATGGGGAACAGTAAGAGTATCGAAAGATATAATTTTTCTATAGAAAACAATCTTGATGCAGAATGTTTTTTTAAAAGCATTTTAGTAATTTGTCATGAAAGAAAACTTTTAGATGATGAGATTTTAACGAAAATATCTTATGAGAGATTAGAAACTTTAAAAATTCAGCTAAAATACTATACAAAAGATGAGAGCAGTTCAGTTATGGTTGAGACAGCAGAAAAACTGATGCAGGGCATTGATTATACTATAGGAATGTATTTAAAACCTTTCGATAATATAGAATTAATAATAGAGGAATTAAAAAAAACGAGTTTATTTGATATGTTAAAAAGAGGGCACGATTTAATAAAAGAAAAAGTGGCGTATAGTGAAAAACTATTGGAGAAGATTCAGAAAAATAAGCTTGATGTTGATAATTATTCATATAACGATACTATTGATTATGGAATCTCGATATTTTTTAAAGAATATAATGATTTCTTTGAACCTCATGAAGTTTCGGGTTCGGTAGATTATCAGCTTTGCATGGATAATATGAATTATAAAGGTATTGAATATACAAGTAATTATCTAGAGACACTAGATTTAGAAAATGAGTTTTGTTATAACTTTGATATTGTTGAAATTAATAAATTATTGAAAGGTTATGATAAAAAGAGCGAATTACTTCTTATAAACATCTTTGAACTAGTATTAATTAATTCACTTGGCTTAATTGCTTGCGGTAAAACCCTTAATAGTCTTAATATTAGCAATATGGATAGAGAATATATAAAAAGAATGTTAGGAAAATTATCTTTAAATGAATTACAGGAAGCCTTAATAAAATATAGTTATAGCTGCTGTGAAATTTTAAATATAGAAAATGATGCATTAATAAGTTACATTAGAAAGGCAGTAGTCAAAATAACTCCAGCAATATATGACAGCTTTAAGTTGAACAAATTAGAAACAGTATTTATTTCAACTGATAAAAATAAAAATGACGAAGTGATTAGATATATTGATGGTAAACAATTAAGCAACTATGCATTTAGGAAATTAAGTGAAAAAATTAGAGATAGTTCTTCAACTCAAGATAAAGTTTTGCTTATAAAAAATAATATTAAAAGCCTTGGAGATTTAATAGATATGCTAAATGCTGAATGCTTATTTGAAAGTGAATTTGTTACGTACTTTAAAAGTTTATCTAAATTAGAAATCATTCTTTTAGCAAGGCATATATCAGATTCAAGCATGGACAATGAATATGACAAGGAATGGTATTTGGAGTTTAAAAAGTATATTTCAAGTTTAACTGAAGATGAGCAAATGAGGATAGACGAACTTAAAGAGAAAATAGAATTAATATAAAATTTGGTGAATGAGCTTGCTATAGTATAGTAAGCTCTAAAAAATATTTAAGAATACCTTATTAAATATGCATTGTTATTGAAAGTACTATGGCAATTTCGATACGATTTCTGTACAATATAAAATAGGAAATTATATACATACATAAAGTTACATATTAACAAGTATTATGTGTCTTAAGAATACGGGGTGAGTAAAAATGACACACAAAAGTGAAGTTATATTTAATAAGGAACTATATGATGGTTTGAAAATTGATTGTGAAAAATGTTTTGGATTTTGTTGCATTGCATTATATTTTTCTGCTTCTGAAGGTTTTCCAGCTGACAAAGATGCTGGTAAACCATGCTTAAACTTACAATCAGATTTCTCTTGCGCCATTCACAAAAATCTTAGAAAGAAGGGGCTTAAAGGCTGCACGTCTTATGATTGTTTCGGAGCAGGGCAAAAAGTTGCTCAAGGTACATATAGAGGACATAATTGGAAACAAACTCCAGAAGCAGCAAAAGAAATGTTCGAAGTGTTTTTGATCATGCGACAGCTTCATGAAATGCTATGGTATTTATCTGAAGCATTTAGGATACAATCTAACGATAGTATTCAAAATAAGCTTAAGGATTTGATAGATGAGGTAGGAAATATCACTAATCATAATCCTGATTCACTTATGAAATTGGATATAGAAGCATATCGTGATAGAGTTAATTTATTACTTCATCAGACAAGTGAAACTGTACGAACTAAGGCACTTAATGGACAAAGAAGCACTTTAAAACGTAAAAAGATTGCAGGCAGATTAGATTGTTTTGGTGCAGACCTTAGAAAGAGTAATCTTAGGGGAGCAGATTTAAGAGGAGCATTTCTAATTGCAGCAGATCTAAGAGGAAATGATCTTAGTGGAGCAGATTTTATTGGAGCTGACATGAGGGATGCAGATCTTAGAGGAACTAATCTAGAAGAAAGTATATTTCTTACACAAGGTCAAATCAATACAGCTAAAGGAGACTCAAATACAAAGCTTCCGCCAGCTTTAATGATCCCAACATATTGGGAAAAATAATTCCCCCCTTGACAAGATCTGTTTTATTTAATATACTTTTACAAAATAAAGGCAATGAAGAGAAGAGTAGTTATTATAAAAGCTTAGGTACAATCAAAAAATTATAAGTTAGTATTACTTGATTATTATTTTAAATGTACCTTACAGAGAAGTTCCTTGTGCTGAAATGGAACAGTGGAAATTTTAACGAAACAAGCCTCGGAGCCGCATACGGATCTTAATTTAGATAACATGTTTAAGTAGAATGCAGTTTTGAATAAAGTATTTATACTTTGTTCAAAGTTATATGTATGAATTTTTACATTCACTGGGAGCTGTAAATTGGAAACTGTGAACTGAATTAAGTGATACTATGACGTTTGTTCACGTTACAGAACTAGAGTATAAATTTGTACTCGAGAAGGTTAGTATGGCGACATACTAATGAAATAGGGTGGTACCGCGGAATAATTCGCCCCTACAGATTAATAATTTTGTAGGAGGTGTTTTTTTATACCATTTTTTACAATGCAAATTAAAAATATGAGATTTTTAATAGTTCAGGGCTTATGCATAATTAAGAAGGATTAACTTAAAGGAGTGTACTTTATTATGGAAGAAAGAAAAGTAAAACGACCTGTATTCCCTAAAAGAGCTGTAATAACTGCTGGTATGCCTTATGGAAATAAAGAATTACATTTTGGTCACGTGGGTGGTGTGTTTGTTCATGCTGATGCCTTTGCAAGATTTTTAAGAGATAGGATAGGAAGGGAAAATGTTATATTTATATCAGGAACAGATTGTTATGGTTCACCTATTTCAGCCAGCTATTTAAAAATTGTTGAGGATAAAAAATATGGAGGAACTATAGAAGATTATGTTCGAGAAAATCACGAAAAGCAAAAGAAAGTATTAGATGAATACAAAATGAGTTTAAATTTATATGGTGCTTCAGCTTTGGATAGAGCAGGTGAAATACACAAGGAAGTATCAAAAGAAATATTTAATAAATTATATGAAGGCGGGCATTTAGTTAAGCTTTCATCTCCACAGTTTTATGATCCAGATTTTAAAGTGCTGTTAAATGGCAGGCAAGTAATAGGAAAATGTCCAATAGAAGGCTGTAATTCAGATAAGGCCTATGCAGATGAATGTGCTTTAGGTCATCAATATATGCCAAATGAATTAATTGAACCAAAGAGCATTTTATCAGGTAAGACACCAGAATTAAGAGCTGTAACAAACTGGTACTTTGAATTGGATAAATATAATGAGCTTTTAAAAAAGGAAGTGGAATATTTAAAAGCAAATTCCAATTGGCGTAAATATTTATTAAACACCATGGAAGAATTTCTGAAACTTCCAATTATATATGTAAAACGCAAACAGCTGGAAGGTATCACAAAATTAGAAGAAAAATTGCCAAAGCACCAAATTATTGATGAATCAAAGAAACCATCAATCACCTTCATATTTGAAAATTTAAGTGATAGAGATAAGGCAAGAGAAATATTTGATGAGCTTGGAATTCGTTTTAGAACAGGCAAGACCTTAGTGCCATTTAGGTTATCAGGGAATGTTGAATGGGGAATTGAGGTGCCTGAAAAGGAAGAACTAAAAGATTTAACCTTTTGGGTTTGGCCAGAATCTCTTTGGGCACCAATATCATTTACTAAAACATATCTTGAATCCACTGGAAGAGATAAAGAGGAATGGAAAACATGGTGGAATTCAAAGGATTCAAAGGTGTATCAATTTATTGGTGAAGACAATATTTATTTCTATGGAGTTGCAGAAATGGCAATGTTTATGGCCTTACTAGGCATAAATAGTGATGATAAAGGTGACTTTGAAAATATTAATCTTCCTCACTTAATTGCTAATAACCATTTATTATTTATGGATAAAAAAGCAAGCAGCAGTGGCAGTATTAAACCGCCTATGGCAGGGGAACTGCTTAAGTACTATACAGCAGAACAATTGAGGATGCATTTCTTAGGACTGGGTTTATCAAAGAAAAGTGCAAGCTTCACACCACAAGTATTTATGTCCGAAGAAGAAAAGCAAGGTCCTGATACGGTGTTAAAAGATGGTAATCTTCTTACTAATGTATTTAATAGACTTGTTCGCTCTTGTTTTTACACAGCACAAAAATACTTTGAGGGGAAAATACCAGTAGGAGAAATTAGCGACGAAATTATAGAAGAATCCAATGAAGCTATTTTAACTTATGAAAAGAATATGTATAACCACGAATTTCACAGTGTTATTTATGTTTTAGACAGCTATATCCGCAAAATGAGTAAATATTGGGCAGGTAACATGAAGAGTGCAGAAGCAAATAATGATAATGAGCTTCGTAAACAAATATTAATAGATTCATTTCATGCTGTAAGAACTGGAATTACTTTAATTCATCCGATTGCTCCAGAAGGCTCGGAAAAGGTGAGAGAATATTTAAATATAAATGAACAAATTTGGGATTGGGAATATATCTTTAAACCAATTTATGAATTTATAAAGAATCAAGAAGTGCATAAAATAAAATATTTAGAACCACGTGTTGATTTCTTTGAAAAGCATGAAAGCCAAATTTCAAGTTAGTATATGATTTCTAGCATAGATATACACAAAGTTTAATTTAAATTATATATAATTTAAATTCGTGTCTGGAAAGTTTCACAGAAAAATAAATTAAGCCTCTCTGCAGAAGCAGAAGAGGCTTAATTTATTATTTTAACTTATAACATAAGTTTTAGCTTAATTTAAATGATGATTTTAAAGGTACAATTCTGTTAAATACTAATTTATCAGTTGTAGTATGCTTTGTATCCACACAGAAGAAGCCGTTTCTAACCATTTGGAACTTGTCTTGAGGTTTTGCATCTTTAAATGCAGTTGGCTCAATGAAACCTTGTAATATTTCCATTGAATTTGGATTAATTTGGTCTAAGAAATCTTTTCCTTCATTTTCTTCAATATCATCTAATATTAATGGTTCATATAATCTGAATTCAGCAGGAAGACAAGTTTTTGCATCTACCCAGTGGATAGTTCCTTTTACTTTTCTGCCAGTGAAACCTGAACCACTCTTAGTTTCTGGATCGTAAGTACAGTGAACTTCTATAACTTCACCATTTTCATCCTTGATTATATCAGTACACTTTACAAAATATGCTCCCTTTAATCTAACTTCGTTACCAGGGAATAATCTAAAGTATTTCTTAGGTGGAATTTCCATAAAGTCTTCTTTTTCAATATATAATTCTCTAGAGAATGGAACTAACCTTGTTCCTTGTGTTTCATCCTTAGCATTGTTTTCTATTTCAAGCATTTCTGTTTCATTTTCAGGATAATTAGTAATTACAAGCTTTAATGGATTTAATACACCCATAGTCAGTGGTGCTTTAAGCTGTAAATCTTCTCTTATAAAGTAATCTAACATTTGAGAATCAACAACAGAATTAGCTTTAGCAACTCCAATAGCTGTGCAGAAATTTCTTAATGCTTCAGGAGTACAGCCTTTTCTTCTAAGTCCAGAGATAGTAGGCATTCTAGGGTCATCCCATCCGTCAACAATTTTTTCATCAACTAATTGTTTAAGCTTTCTCTTACTCATAACAGTATTAGTCATGTTAAGTCTTGCAAATTCTATTTGTCTTGGAGCAGCATCCATTTCGCATTCACGTACAACCCAGTCATATAATGGTCTGTGATCTTCAAATTCTAAAGTACAGATAGAATGAGTTACATGCTCAATTGCATCTTCTAATGGATGAGCAAAATCATACATTGGATAAATGCACCACTTATCACCAGTGTTGTGATGAGCAGAATGAGATATTCTATAAATAATAGGATCTCTCATATTTATATTTGGTGAAGCCATATCTATTTTTGCTCTAAGAACTTTTTCACCATCAGCAAATTCACCTTTTTTCATTTTTTCAAATAAATCTAAATTTTCTTCTACAGATCTATTTCTATAAGGGCTTTCTTTACCTGGCTGAGTTAAAGTTCCTCTATATTCCTTAGCTTCTTCAGGTGATAAATCACAAACGTAAGCTTTACCTTTCTTTATTAATAATATTGCTCTATTATACATTTCATCAAAATAATTAGATGCATAGAAAAGTTCATTCCAGTTTCCACCAAGCCATTTAACATCCTCTTTAATTGATTCAACATATTCTGTATCTTCTTTAACAGGATTTGTATCATCAAATCTTAAATGAGTTTTTCCTTTAAATTCTTCTGCTAAACCAAAATTTAAAAGTATAGATTTGGCATGACCTATATGTAAGTAGCCATTAGGTTCTGGTGGGAAACGAGTAATTATTTCTTTATGTTTTCCGCTTTCTAGATCTTCTACAATGATATTTCTTATAAAGTTAGAAGAATTGATTTCATTTGACATAATTTAACCTCTTTCATAAGTGTATTTAGACATAAAAAGAAAATAACAAGTCAAAGATGTTAGGTATATTTTGAGTCAGATAATTAAGTGGTTTTATTATACTTATATCCATTAAATCAACATGCTAACAAAGTAGACCCTAAAAAAGATCAGCATGCTGACTTGTTATTTTTTAATATGCTTCAAATTAAGAAAAATATATTTTTAAGATAATATATTTTGCAATAACAATTCTACATTTTAAGAAAACCTGTAAGGATTTCAATTAAAATTGTACTTTGTTAATTGTAACATATATATCTAAATTATATTGTAATTTTTACTACTAATAATTTTAATCCAATATAAAGAAAAAATAAAGATAAAATTAAAGTTAATGTATATGTTCATTCATAAGCTCTTTATAAAATTTATTAGCTTCCTTATATTTTCTTTTACTTTCAAGATATTCAATCAATTTTAACTTAATATCTTTACAAATATCCTTTTTCTTTATATTTTCGAAATAGGGTAAAATTTTATTTTTTACTTCTTCATAAAAAAAGTCTTCTTTAAATCGATATACTGCTAAATACAGAAAGTATATTGAATCATAGTATTTGGAAGTTTTATATTCTTCAGATAGATATTTATCAAAAATCACTTTACATTCATCTAATTTATTTAATTTTATACAAGCTGAAATATAGTTATATACGCAGGCTAGATTTTCATAATTACATTCCATTGCTAATTTGCTCCATTTAATAGATCTCTTATAATCACCTTTGATTAAATAAAGATCAGATAAGTTATTATAAAGATGCCAAAACAATTTTACCATATCAAAATGTTTTGCAGACATTAATCCAGCATTAAAGTGTTTTTCTGAACTTTCATACATTTTTAAATAAGAAAAACATACACCAAGATAATTATGACACCATACTGCATTGAGATATCGCCCGCTTTTCTCATAACTATCTAAAGCTTTCTCAAGGTAGTAGGTTCCTCTGCCCATATTGTCATTAAAACAAAAGGCTCGGCCTAAACAAAAATTAATCCAAGAGGTATCCTTAAAATTTAATGCTCTCATTTGTCTTTCAATACCTTGCTCATTTTCATGAGCCCTGTATAATAAATCACCAGATATAAGGAGATATAAGTATTTAAGCTCATCACTTAAAGAAGTATATATTTTATCTAACAGAATCAAGTCATTTTTTACATAGTTGTAATCTATCATCTCTACAAAGGTTTTGTACATAAGATCATATATTTTAAATTCAATACTGTAGGGAGAGTGATTTATAAGAGATTCTATTTTTAAGAGATCATTGTAAATTGTCTTTGCACTTTCAAAGTTGTAGCTTTCAATGTCATTCATCATTGTATTGAGTTTTTGTCTAACACGGCCTATATCAACAAATTTGTCAAAATTATCAATGTTAAGCTTCTTTAATAAGGCATTTATTACATCTGTTCTTAAATGTTTTTTACCATTTTCAAAATAACTCAGATGGCTTATAGAGCATATACCATGAGCTAAGGCTTCCTGACTAAAGTTATTTTTTATTCTTGTATATTTAATCCAGGCAGACAAAAAATCATATTCTAACTCATTGCCTAGTATTACTAATGTAGATTCCATAAAAAAATCCTCCAATAAAAATGAAAAAAATATATATATTTGACTAATAATAGTGAAACTTATACTAAATTATAACATTAAAGTAATGATTTATATAGAAATTATTCAATAGGAATGTTTTGAATGTGTTGGAATTTATGGGTAAAATATATTAGGTAGAGGGGGCATAGCAAAATGAAAGAATTCATAAAAAATTATAAAAGTCTGCCAAAAGAAATGTATGTTATATGTTTTGCAACACTTATAAATTGTTTGGGAGAATTTGTAGGACCATTTTTGGCATTATATCTTACTCAAAAAATTGGCATGACAACTGCAGTATCTGGAATGATAGTAACATTATCATCAGTTATAGGTATTCCTGCATCAATTTTAGGCGGGAAAATATCTGACATGAAGGGAAGGAAAAAAATATATATTTATGCACAAAGTTTATCAGCAGCATTGTTGATCCCTTGTGCTTTCACTCAAAATCCAGTGATTACCATAATATGTCTGATTGTAAGTACATTCTTTGGTGGCTTTGTACGTCCAGCATATTCTTCAATGATGGTAGATATACTTTCAAATAAGCAAAGACAAGTTGGCCTTTCGCTAAATTATCTTTCTATAAATGCAGGCATTGCCATAGGGCCTATAGTAGCAGGCTTCCTATTTAATAATCTTTTACCAATGTTATTCTTGGGGGATGCTTTGACTTCTTTTGCAGCAGTATTTTTAGTATGGAAACATATTGAAGAGACATATGCAGTAAATAGTGAAGAGAAAGTTCAAAATAAAGCTGAAGCAGCAGAAAAGGGAAATACATTTCAAATGCTTTGGAAAAGACCAGAATTAAGTATATTTTTAGGCTTAAATATAGTATATAGCTTTGTTTATTCTCAGCATAAATTTTCACTTCCAATGACATTAAATGCACAGTTTAACAATGAAGGAGCAAAATACTTTGGCTATATTATGAGCACAAATGCTATTACAGTTTTAATTTTAACAGTTTTCATAGGTTATATAACAAAGAGGAATCATCAGTTAACCAATATGACTCTTACAGGAATATTGTATGCAATAGGTTTTGGAATGATAGGTTACCTTAATAGTTTTTCGTTTTTTATAATATCAACAGTAATATGGACTTGTGGGGAGATTTTAAGTTCTATAAGTTCGGGAGTTTATGTAGCAAATAACAGCCCGAATAATTATAGAGCTAGGTTAAATGCCATAACCAATTTAGGTAAATTTTTAGGAGCAGCACTTAGTACTTCTTTTGCAGGAGCATATATAGAATTATATGGCTGCAAAACCTTATGGTTTCTAGTGTTTCTTATTTCAATAATAGCAGCCATAGCAATGTTTGGTCTAAAGATTTTTTCGGTAAGAACCCGAAGAATCAAATCTAATGTAGTAACACATGCTGAGTAAACGAAAGAATTTATGATGGTGAAAAATATTTTGAAATTGTATCTTTCAAAGTGCATAAGATTTAGTAGGCATGCTTTATATTCTATTTATAAAGCATGTCCAAAAACTGTATGGAATTAAGTTGAAATTATTCTTAAACAAGATAGAAGTTAAATGAAACGACTATTTTAAATTTATAATCGGAAGATTGATTTTTTTAATATAGCAAATCATTCTTATTGAAAATATAGTGATTAAGGATAAATGCTGGGCAATACGAGCACCAGCAACAGGATATAAAAACCATAATAGAAGTGAGCCAATAATTCCTGCAACACAGTAAACATCAGTTTTAAATATTTCAGGTTTTCTATTAGTAATTATATCTCTAAGCATTCCACCACCAACACCGGTTATGCTTGCAGCAAATAAAAATAACATTAAATTATACCCATTTTCAATAGCTTTAAGGCCTGAAGATACAAAAAAAGCAGAAAGCCCAATAGCATCTATTATTACGAAAATAGTATTATATTTTAATTTACCACGAAGGATAATAGGAATAGTTCCTCCTAAAATTATAAAGGGAATTGTTTTATAATTTGAGAAGAAGGCTGGAATACCAGCATTAGTTACGATATCACGAAGAACACCGCCTCCCATAGCAGTAACAGTAGCTAAAATGTATATTCCAAATAAATCAAATTTTTCTTCAATTGCAACGAAAGCACCAGATGCTGCAAATGCAAAAATGCCTAAATATTCTAGCAGAGCAATATCATACATAGATAAAATATTCCTTTCTATTAATTTTACTTATTTTATAAGAGCTTGTCTTTAAAGCGCATAAAAAAGAGACGAATTGCGTAAACAATCCGCCTCTGTTATTTTACCTGAAAGATTCTCTTTAATAAGGCTTATTTAAAAATAACTAAATAACATACATATTAATGTACTTGTGAGTTATTTTATTTGCTTAATTAAAAGATTGCTTCTTGGGTGTCATAAGACTTTCCAGAGTTTCGTCAGAATTCGGTCCTTTTGCCTGAGAGTTTGTTGCGACTTCACCTTCGGCGCTGCTATATCTGCAGTCTCTCCCAAATTCGTCATACGATCTATATAAATTACCAACTAGATTATAAATTAGTTCTAATTGGATGTCAATGAATTATAATCTAATATTATATCTTATCTGTATATTCATCGTCAGCATCATCGTCATCATTTAAATCAATGGACTTTGAGGATAA
This sequence comes from Clostridium sp. BL-8, assembly GCF_002006495.1. NCBI lineage: Bacteria > Bacillati > Bacillota > Clostridia > Eubacteriales > Clostridiaceae > Clostridium > Clostridium sp. BL-8. Next base: position 20,693 of record NZ_LZZL01000003.1, on the reverse strand, counting down.
AGAAGAGCGTGAAGTATTTGAATTATCAGCACTGTTATCATCAGTATTATTTACATCTTCAGTATCAGAAGCTTCTGATTTTGATGAGTTTATATCAGCTCCTGATTTTTGTATACAGTACCCCTCTGAGGTTGGACGCTGAGGAATTCTTTTATTATCCATGCTAATCACTCCTTGCTTAATTGATATTGTATAGTTTTTTACAAGATTTTATATTTCACCTTTGTATTCAAATTCATCACTATCATTATTCATATCAGAATATTTTATTAGTGTAGGTATTCTTTTAGTAGGATCGGAAGCTTTTTCACGTTCAATACTTCTAGCACTTGAATTATATCTATCTTTTGAATTTGTTGAGTTATCTAACGTATGTTGTATATTCCTAGCATAATGAGAAGGTTTTGTATTTGGTGAATGAAGATCAGTTAATTTTTCAGTATCATAATCTCCAGGTGTTGGAGAATATGGGGCTTTTTCATTTGTCATGGCAATCACTCCTAACATAATTGGTTTAGTATTAATAAGATCTTCTTTATAATTATTATTTGAAAAAACAGTTATATTAATCTGAGAAGTATATGGATATTAAATAAAATAATAAATTAATTTCATATATATTTAAAATGTTGAAATGTATAGAAAATGATGGTGGTTATAATTAAAAAATACATAGGATATAAAAAAATTCACAGTTAACTTTTGAAAACTGTGAATTTCTTCTATATTAGATTAAGTGGAAGCCATGGTTTTAAGATATCATATGGTATTTTTGTGCCTTGAATACTTTCTCCAAGTTTAACTGTAGGTTTGAGTTTGCCATGGTAATCACTTCCGCCACTAGAATAAAGTTTATTGTTCTTGCAATAATCAAGGAGAGCTTTTGTTCTATCAATTGAATGAAGAGAATGATAGGACTCTATTCCATCAAGTGCATTTAATGATACTATTGAATCTAAGAATTCCTTATGATCATCGGCAAAATATCCATATAAATGAGCGAGAAAAGATTTTCCACCGGCTTTTTTTATAATAGCAGCAATTTCTGGTACTGTGAAATAATTTTTTGTTTGATCAAGAAAGAAAGGACTTTTTTCATTATTTACGCAGGTTCTATAAAATGCATTAAGACTTTCCCAAACGTCTTTAGTAAAGTGCTTTTCATTTTCAGGATATTTTTTAAGGTCAGCATGCATTAGCTGTGTTGCAAAATATTTACCTTTAATAGATAGAGATTTGCTATATTTTATATTAAGGTTTCTGCATACTTCCATCATCTTATCAAGATAAGTATTTTCTCTTTCGAGAAACTTTTCATCTGAAACTATACCCATGGAACTTATGGTATCAAGGTCAAGACCATAGCCTAATACTTCGATAGGTTTCCGATTATGAACAACAGAAAATTCGCAACCAGGAATGATTTTACCTTTAAAATATTCATGTATATCAAGTTTTTTTAATTTTTCATAGGCACTAATTGAGTCGTGATCTGTAATAGCTATATATTTTAAACCTATTTGCTCAGCTTTTATCAGTATATCTTTGGGTTCATCTGAACCATCAGATGAGGTTGTGTGAATGTGTAAATCAATCATTTTAATACCTCCTCAAGATAAGTTATATTTTAATTTTATATTAATTAACGAGTGAATGAAATACGATATTAAATATAATTTCACAGAGCTAAAGGAAAGATAAGTTTGTAATAATTATAATATATTTAATTTTAGAAAATAATAAGGATATTAAAAATAAAATTAGTATTTAGGTGTTAGAAATGAAGAAAACTTTATATGATTGCAAGGATAAAATAAAAGAATTACCAATAAAAAGTAAATATAATAAAGATGAAATTTTAATAAAGGACCTTTTAATAGAAAAGGCTGGAGATATAGAAATATATTATTCACCTCATAATGAATATATAAACTCAAAAGCAAAAGTGTTTATTGTTGGGATAACTCCAGGATTTCAGCAAATGAGTACTGCTATTTCTGAGGCGCGAAGGGCATTAGAGAATTCAGAAGATATTGAAGAAATTCAATACAAATGCAAAAAGGCAGCACGTTTTAGTGGCAGTCTTAGGCGAAACCTTATTAATATGCTAGATGAGATTGAATTAAATAAATTTTTAAACATAAGAAGCTGCAGTCAATTATTTGAAGAAAAAGATTACTTGCTGCATACTGTTTCTTTAATACCTTATCCTGTTTTTGTTAAAGGACAGAACTACTCAGGCTATTCTCCAAAGCTCATTAATAATGAATTCTTAATGAAATATATTTATGAGAATTTTGTTGATGAATTGAAGCAATTAAATAATTCAGATAGCATTCTTATAATACCTTTAGGAAGGTGTGTAGAAGAAGTTTTATTTAAGCTATCAGAATATAAAATCATAGCCAGAAATCAAATTCTTAATGGATTTCCACATCCATCTGGTGCAAACGTAAATAGAATACTTCAATTTAGTGAAAATAGAAATAAAATGATTCAAGTAATAAAGTCTTTTGATAATTAGAGATAGTTCTTTATTTGAAAGAATATACTTCTGTAGTCAAAAATTAAAAATGTCTATTTATATATAGACATTTTTAATTTTAAGACATATAATAATAAAAAGTGGTATTTTGTTGGAAAGGATTGATTTTTGTGGATATAAAATCAAATGAATTATTTTGGAGTGCAGAGGTAGAAGAAGTAAAGAAAGGTTCTATTGAGTATGAGGAGGAATATAAATGCATAATTTGCGAGGAAGCCTTTCAAAAGGGAAGAATATATGAAATTGATTCAGCATTATATGATGCGGGGAAGGCAGCAGAACTGCATGTGAAAGAGAAACATGGTTCAATGCTTGAATATATGCTTGATATGAATTCAAGCTTTACTGGAATATCAGAAGTTCAAAGAGAATTAATTAAATTGATAGCTAAAGGATTAAGTGATAAAGAGATCGCAAAGGAGCTGGGTGTTGCTCAATCAACAATAAGAAATCATCGCTATAAATTAAGGGAAAAAGAAAAACAGGCAAAATTATTTTTAGCCATGATGGATTTACTTGCAAATGAAGCAAATAGGAAGATAAATAAGCTTGATAAGGAAACTATCTGTGATGCACCTAAGACTGCGACTACTTTAGATGATAGATATAATATTACAGATAAAGAAAAGAAGAGCGTAATTGAAAATTATATGAATGAAAATGGCGGCTTAAAGAGTTATCCTTCTAAGGAGAAAAAGAAAATCATTATATTAGAAGAGATAGTTAAGAATTTTTCTAAAGGAAAGATGTATTCTGAGAAAGAGCTCAATAGAATATTAAAGAGAATGTATGAAGATTATGCAACAATAAGAAGAGCCTTAATTGAATATGGATTTATAGAAAGAACCAATGATTGCAGCAGCTATTGGATTAAGGAGTAACGTAAAAATGAAAGGTAATAAAAACTTCTGGAGGTATATAGGTGGAAGGTTTGTATCTTTAAATGGAAGCGGTATACAAACCATTGCCCTTCCGTTATATGTCCTTGACTCAACCGGTTCCGGAACGTTAATGGGAATTTTGTCAATGTTCATACTCATTCCAATGCTTATGACAGCACCTTTTGCCGGTGTGATTGGAGATAGAAGTGATAGAAGAAATATTATGATAGCTATGGATTTTGGGCGAGGTATACTGGTTTGCATTTTAGCCGTTATAGCAATGAGAGGAAATTTTAATATATATATTTTATTTATATTACAGATATTTATATCAATAATGGACAGTATATTTAATTCTTCATCGATAGCTCTCATGCCAGATTTAATATCTAAAGATGAACTTATGGAAGCTAATTCTATTAAAAGTGGTTTTGATGCAGGATCTAATATTATTGGGCCAATATTAGGCGGAGTGATTTATGGAATATGGGGAATACAAGCTGTATTTTATATAAACAGTGCTTCTTTTGTGATTTCAGCAATATTTTCTATTTTAATTACTTATAGGAAGAAAGCAGTTCAAACAGAGAAAATAAATATGAGAATCTTTCTTCATAAAAATCATGAGATATTAAAATTCATTGTAAGTAAAAGAGGATTATTTCAATTGTTTACCTTTGCTATGATTGCAAATTTTATTATTACACCTTTATTAGATGTAGTAATGCCATATGTTTTAAAGAAGGAAATTGGATTTACCTCAGAACAATATGGATATATTGCAGGCTTTTTAGCAGTGGGGGCACTACTTGGGAACGTTAGTATCCTAATATATTTTAAAAAATTAAGATTAAAGCGACTGATGCGCTACGGGTTTATTTTTGAAACTATTTTAAGAACAGCTGTTTGTGGATTAGTCTTTCCGAGTATAGTAAGTATATATGGAGGAGCAACTTGGACGTTGTTTATATCAATAGGAAGTCTTTGCATGATGATGGAATTCTTTAATGCTTTTGTAAATACTTCAATTGGGACAAACCTTCAAAATTTAGTTCCAGATAAAATGAGATCCGGTTTTTTTGCTATATTTGGAATGCTTTTGCAAGGGGCTATGCCTTTAGGAACTTTGCTATTTGGAATTCTGCTTGATTTAGTGAAATATTATAATCTTTTAATTGCCATGAATTTATTAGTTATCATAGCTGTAATAATTTTTCTATTAAAAGCCTGTGATGAAGCTTACGAGGCAAAAAATTAAAGAATGTTTTTTGGAAATTCAAGAAAACTCTCCATATGTAATAATATTTTTGCAAGTAGTATATAATAGAAAATATATAAGCTAATTATGTAAATTGGGGAGGAATGAAAATGATAGATGAAAGTTTCAAATTATCAGAACTTCCATATGAGAGAGTAACAATTGAAACTTTTGAAAAGGAAGCATCAGATATAATTAATGAATTTACTAGATCTAAAAGTGGTGAAGAACAATTTGAGATTCATAAAAGATATTATAGCTTAATGAATAAAGTAAGTACTGCTATGATTTTAGCATCTCTAAGGCATGATGGAGATGTATCGAATAGGTTTTATGAAGAGGAGCAGGAGTATTATGATAAAATATCTCCTAGAATTGAAAGTTTTAAGGTGAAGTATCAAAAGCTGCTCTTTGAGTCTCAGTATAGAACTTACTTTGAAAAGATTATAGGAACAGTACCATTTAAAGATATTGAGCTTAAGCTTAAAGCTTTTGATGATATGCTTATTCCTCTTAAACAAGAAGAAAATGCTCTAGTATCAAAATACAATAAGTTAATAGCTAAGACTAATGTAGAATTTAGAGGGGAAACACTTAGTCTTTCGTTACTTGGAAAATATCTGCAGTCAAAGGATAGAGAAACTAGAATTGAGGCGGCAAAAGCTAGAAGTGGAAAACTCATCACTATTGCAGATGAATTAGATGAAATTTTCGATAAGATTGTAACTAACCGCAATGAACAGGCCAAATTAATGAAATATGAAAATTATGTTGAACTAGGTTATTATAATATGCAGCGTAATTCTTATGATAAAAATGATGTTGCTAATTTTAGAAATCAAGTTAAGAAATATTTAGTGCCATTTGCAACTAAAATGCACGAAGAGCGAAGAAAGCGGCTTGGAATAGAAAAACTTGACTTTGTAGATGAAGGGATTTACTTCCTTGATGGAAATCCTGTTCCTATTGGAAGTGCTGATGATATTTTTGCAGCGGGTAAAAAAATGTATAATGAGTTATCTACTGAAACAAGTGAATTTTTTAACTTTATGTTAGATCATGATCTATTTGATGTATTAGGACGAGCTAATAAAGCAGCTGGTGGTTATATGGATATGTTAATGACTTACAAGGCACCAATTATATTTGCTAATTTTAATGGTACAAGTGGAGATGTGGATGTTATAACTCATGAATGTGGTCATGCGTTTCAAGGGTATTTAACAAGAGATGATGAAATATTAGAACATAATAACATAACTATGGAAACGGCAGAAACTCACTCGATGTCAATGGAATTTTTTACAGGTAAATGGATGGAATTATTCTTTGGAAATATGGCTGAGGATTATAGAAAGATGCAGGTTGAAGATGCTATAGCATTTGTACCCTATGGATGTATGGTGGATGAATTTCAAGAAATAATATATACAAAACCAGAGCTGACCACAGCTCAAAGAAGAGAGGTTTGGAAGCAGTTAGAAAAAGAATATAAGCCTCATCTTGCTTATATGGATGATGAATTTTATAGTGAAGGGCGCAGGTGGCAGATGCAAAAACACATATATAATTATCCATTCTATTATATAGATTATTGTCTTGCTCAAACTTGTGCACTTCAATTTAAAGGAATGATGGATGAAGATTATAATGATGCTTGGGAAAAATATATAGAATTCTGCAGACAGTCAGCTAAGGATTATTTTCCTAACATGCTTAATAACGTTGGACTTAGAAGTCCATTTGAAGAGGAGTTTGTAAAAGAACTTGTTGATAAAATAAAATAATAAATTTATTATAAACAGCCAATCTTTATTTTGTAACTGAGGTTTTTCTATTTATAGAGCCAATGTACAATATAGATGAAAGGCTGTTTTTTATGGAGCTATAAAAAGCTACGGAGATTAACAATGCATGTATAAGATTACATTCTTATTAGTCCTTATAAGTTGAAATATGGAATATGACATTATTATTTTAAATTTTATAGCATATTATTGCTTATAATAGAAAATTTAGGTATAATTAGCATACATATAATATAAGTTTAACAATAAAAGGATAATATTTTAATTAAGTTGTTAATAGAATGGAGTTTATGAAAGGATACATATCTTATTATAGAAGGTGATAAATGTGAAATACAAAATTGGAAAAAGTGTTAAAAATAATTTTGATGAAGCAATATCTGAAGCTACAATTGGTCTGAATTCACCTAAACTAATATTATTTTTTTCTAATGTTGATCAGTTTGAAGGATATGCTGAAAAAATAAAAGAAAAATTTAATAGCAGCATTGTTATTGGATCTACTACTTTTGCAGGTTTCTGCAAAGATGGAGCCTATAAGAATGGATTGCTTTTAATGGGGATTGAAGATGGAATTGAATGTTATGGAGGGGTATTAGAAGAAGTAGAGCGTTATCCATTGAAATATGTTGATAGAATAACAGAGTGTGTAAATAAATTTCATGACACTTCTAATACTGTATGTTTTGAAATTTCTTCCGCATTAATTAGTTGTGAAGAATTAGCTTTATCTACGTTAAATTCTGTACTTGAGGATAAGAAAATTCCATTGTTTGGAGGATCTGCAGGTGATCCTGGAAGAGCTGAGAAAACTATGATTTCTTTTAATGGAAAAGTGTATAGTAATGCGTGTGCCTTTGTAATAATCAAAAATTTAAGCGGTAGAATTAAATTATATAGAGAAAATATTTATAAACCAACAGAACATTATTTCACGGCAACTAAAGTAGATGTAAGAAATCGCATAGTTCATGAATATGATAATAAACCAGCTGCAAAAGTAATGGCTGAGGCATTAAATACAACTATTAATGAGCTTCCTAAATATTTAGATAGTTATCCACTTGGAAGAATTATTGGAAGTGATATGTATATTACGGCTAATCAAATGGTCACTGAAAATAATGGGATGGCATATCATGCAAGGGTATATAACAATTCGAAAATGGTACTTTTAGAGCCAGATGCTTATAAAAATGTTATTAGGCAAACAATAAACAAAGTAAAAAAAGATGTTCCAAATCCATCATTATCAATTATGGTAAACTGTTTAGCAAGGTCAATGCTTTTTGAAAAAGATGGATATTTGAATGAATTTGCAAAAAACATGAGTGGTGCTTTGGGGGATTATATTGGGTTTGCAGGTTACGGAGAACAACTTGGAGAACAACATTTTAATCAAACAATGGTTCTTGCTGTATTTGAATAGTGAGGTAGTAATATATGAAGTGGTTTAAATCAAATAAAAATATAGATATGAATTCGAATGAGGAAGTAGTTTTAAAATTAGAGCAAAATGATAAGTTAGGTTTAGAAAAAAATATGAATGATGATAAATATATTAACTATGGTGTATTACATATAGAAAAAAAGCTTGGAGAATATATGGATGAAGAGGTTAAAGTAAGTCAATCTCTTGAGGAAATAAATGATACATATTCACAAATTAGTAATATACAAGATACCATTAGCAGCCTTGATTCTAATTTTAATGACTTTAGTCAATATGCAAATAAAATTAATGGTGTTATGAATCGCTCTGAAGTTGCAGTTAAACAAGCGGATGATAAAATGGGAGAATTAGCAGAGAAAATCAATGGTACATGTACTCAGCTTGATTTAATTACAGAAGCCTTTCATACATTGGAGAATAATTCTAAAAACATTCAAGACATGTCAAACAGTATAACAGATATAGCTAGTAGCACAAATCTTCTTGCGTTAAATGCATCAATTGAGGCTGCCAGGGCTGGAGAGGCTGGAAAAGGATTTGCTGTAGTAGCGGAAGAAATAAGAAAATTATCAGCATCCACAACTGAGTTAGTAAGTGGGATTGACGTAAGTGTTAAGACTTTGTATGACAGCATTGATTCATTAAGACAAGAAATTGAAAGTTCAAAAACAGCAATTCGTGATAATTTCGAGTATGCACAAAATGTTCAAAAAGATTTTAAACAAGTAACTGATTGTACAAATGAAGTTAAAGAATTTAGTGAACACATAATTACGGGCATTGAACGTACAAGCTCTGAGCTTAATGGAGCTGCAATAGGAGTGGGTTCTATAGCTGAACTGGTAGCCTCATTTGGGGATAAGTTAAATAATTTAAAATTAAGGATGAGTAAAAGATCAATTATAATTTATGATATTATTAATTTCTTGCAGCAAATTGAAAATATATTAGCGGATTCATTCGGCAGAAAAAATAAAAATGTAAATTAATTTTTAAATTTATTTTAAATAGCAAAGGTACTAATCAGAGATTAGTGCTTTTTTTAATATTAAAAACTTATTTAATATTAAAGAACTACTTGCTGTACATAAAAGTTCTGCTATATGTAGATTTATATTTTTTATTCAGATAGGGAAATATATTTTTATATTAAAGAAAGGATTTTTTCTTTATATAAAAATATACCGAAAGGAATAAAATTATTATGAAAAATAAAAATAGTAATTTGGCTATTGTGGCTGCAATACTATTTGAAATAATCTTAATAAGTGGAGTCATTTTTAATATTGTAATAAAAGAGTGGAAAGATTTATACCTGTATTTTATGACTGTTATATGTATTGCATTTCCTTTTATAATTGTAAAACTTGCTAATATAAAAAGGATAGTATTGCCATCTAGTTTTCAATTAGTATCGGTAATATTTATTTTTCTTGCACAATATTTTGGGGAAATTATGCAGTTCTATAGTAAGTTATGGTGGTGGGATTTACTTCTTCATGGAGCATTTGGCTGCTATGCGGTAATTGTAGGATTTCATTTAACAGAAGAAACAATTATAAAGACTAAAGAGGTTACTCAAACAAGGTTTATTATCTTTGTACTAATTTTTTCGTTTTCCTTTTCTATTACACTAGGTGTAATATGGGAAATAGTTGAGTTTTTAGGAGACTATTTTTTCAAAACAGACATGGTAAATGGCGGACTTGAAGATACAATAACGGATTTACTTATAAATATGCTAGGATCTTTTATAGTTTGCTTAATATACTACAGAAGAAGATTGAAAGCATAAATAATTTATATAATAGGAGTAAAGAGAAATGCCTTGTGTGTATACTTTAATTATATTACAATCTAATAAGTGTACATATTAAATAGATTTAGAAGAGAATAGGATGTTTTAGCCTATTGAACTTTATCTATAATGGTTAATGGGGCGATGAATTGGAAATTACAGTTGCATTTATAGTTTGTTTTTTATTATTAATTTATAGTTCAATAAAAGGAATTTTCGTAGGATATACGTTAATTATAGGACTATTAATATTTATAGCCTTAGCTTGCAAAAAAGGCTTTAAATTTATTGATGTTATACATATGGCCTATGCAGGAGGCAAGAAGTCTTTCATTGTACTTGAAATTTTCATATTAATTGGAGCAGTAACATCTACATGGATGGCCAGTGGAACAGTTCCTGCTATAGTTTATTATGGAATGCGGTTTTTAAATCCTAATATTTTTGTAGTTTATGTATTTTTAATAACAGCCTTAGTATCATTTTTATTAGGAACCTCCTTTGGTACTGTTGGAACAGTGGGAGTAGCTTTTATGGCTATGGCAAGAGGAGGCAATGTTAATTTAAGCTTAACGGCAGGGGCAGTTCTTGCAGGAGCATATTTCGGTGATAGATGCTCACCAATGTCCTCTAGTGCTAATCTTGTAGCAAATATTACAATGACTGACTTATATATGAATATTAAAAATATGTTTAAGAGTTCCATAATACCTTTTATAATAGCATTTTTTATATATCTAGCTTTTTCATTTAAATTTCCATTAAATGTTCAGGAAAGTGATATAAGTGCGGAAATTTTAGGAAGCTTTAATATAAGTGTTATTACCTTGGTGCCGGCAATTATAATATTAGCATTTTGTATATTTAAGATAAATGTGAAAATATCTATTTTAGTCAGTATAATTGCAGCCTGCATTATAAGTATGGTACTTGAACATAATTCAATAAGCCAGGTAATAAGGTATATAATAGAAGGATATAGCATAGAAGATAATGATATTTTAGGCAGCATTATAAAGGGTGGCGGAGTATTATCTATGCTCAAATCTGCTTTAGTTGTATTTGTATCGTCTGCTTTTACAGGTATATTTGAAGGTACAAAAATGTTAACTAATTTAGAAGAAATAATAAATAAGTCTAAAGGCAGAGTAGGATGCTTTTTCACTACCGTTATAGTAAGCATTATTACAGCAGCTTTTGGCTGCAGCCAGGCTCTTTCAGTAATTCTTACTCATATGCTAATGAAGAAGAATTACGAAGAAAATAATATAGATAAAGACCAATTGGCTTTAGATATTGAAAATTCAGCAATAATCATAGCACCGTTAATTCCTTGGAATATTGCTGTATTAGTGCCATTAACTACTCTTGATGCAGGTGCAGATGCTATTATTTATGCATTTTATTTATATTTAATTCCTATAATCAGTATAGTATATTTTAAATTAAATAGTATGAAAAAAACTGCAATTCAAAATACAATATAAAATATCTCCTATCTAAAAAACTCATTAGAAAATCTAATGAGTTTTTTTGTTGCATTTAATATAATAAGGCAGCTGCTAAATATAAAAGTAGCTGCCTTATTTTTTAATGTTCCTGCAAGTTGTTTACAGATACTTCACGTGATTTTTTAGGGTTATTTAAGAAATGTATGCTGGCAGTATCTGAATTTTCATTCACATTTTCGATATAAATTGGTGTTCCGTTATAAGTTACGTTAACCATAGTAGGTAAAGATGAAATTTCTTTTGCACGTTGTTTGTCCATTGATATTGCCTCCTTCTAATTTTTATTAACATACTTTATATTTTTACTAATTACCGTATTGAGTATTCGTTATAATTTAAAAAAGTTTATAAATTAAGCAGAATTTTATTAATACTAATATTATAAAATTGCATTTAAGTTTAATAATCAAAGTTAATCTTTTGGTAAATTTTAAGAAGGCAAAGAAAGTATCATAATTAAATTATTAATGGAAAAAATAAATTTATTGTAATAATAAATTTTTATTATGTTATTTAGAGCTATAGGAGGCTGAAGAAATGAAGATTTTAATAACAACAGATACGTATTCTCCTATAATAAATGGTGTCGTTACTTCAATTAATAATTTATATAGAGAATTAAAATGTAAGGGACATGAGGTTAAGATTTTAACTTTGTCAAATACAGGGGATGAAAAGATAGATGGGGATGTGTATTATTTAAAATCAATTAAAGTTGGTATTTATCCTGATACGAGAATTATAAATATTATTTTACAAAATGGGCTTATTAAAAAAATTATTAAATGGAAGCCAGATGTTGTTCATTCACAGACAGAATTTTCTATGATGTTAGTATCTAAATATATTTCTCGTAAATTAAATATTCCACATATACATACATATCACACTATGTATGAAAACTATCTTAATTATTTATTTAAAGGAAAAATAATAAATAGAAATGCATGCGCTAAAATAATTAAGGTACTATTAAATAGTCTTGATAGTATTATAGCACCAACAGAAAAAACCAGAGATACATTAGTAAGTTATGGTGTTAAGAAACCTATATATGTAGTACCAACTGGAATAGATTTAAGCAGATTTAAACAAGAATTATCATTAGAAGAAAAGCAGAAAATTATGTCCGAATTAAATATTAATAGACAGGATAGGATTATAGCTTATATTGGTAGAATAGGGGAAGAAAAAAATATCAGTGAGCTTATAAGATTGATGCCTGATGTTATAAAAGAGATTCATAATGTAAAGCTTTTGATTGTGGGAGGAGGACCATATTTAAATGATTTAAAAAGTTTAGTTAAAAAAGATAAAATAGAAGAGAGAGTTATTTTTACAGGAATGATAAATCCCGAAGAGATTTATAAATATTATAAAATAGCAGAGGTATTTGTTACTGCATCATTTAGCGAAACCCAAGGTTTAACTTACGTGGAAGCTTTAAGCAGTGGATGCCCGGTGGTTTGTAAATATGATCCTTGCATAAATGGAGTAATTGAACAAGGGAAAAATGGCTTTTCCTATAAAGAAAAAGATGAATTTGCACATTATATAAAGAGAATATTAAGTGACATTAAGTTAAGAGATAGAATGAGTAAAGAAGCTGTTATTAATGCAAATAAATATTCTAGTGATAGTTTTGCAAGAAGTATTTTGGATAAGTACTTTTATGTTGTAGATACTAATAGGGAAAGTAGTATTTCTGTTGCAAAATTAGTGAATCCTAAACCACAAAAATAAAACATATAATTTGATTTCTATCAATGTTAAATCGTATATATATGAAAGTATAAGATTTGTTTAAAAATAAATAGTGTATTAAAAAGAGTAAAATAGGATGAGGTGCAGCAGTTGAAAAAGAATAGATTATTAAGAAATATTTTTTTTGTGATTACAATATTTTTTATGTTTAATATACTAGAATATAATACATATGCAGTTCAGAAAATTACTAACAGTAAAAATATTGCTATACTAGTAGATTTAAGTGAAGAAAGAATTTATTTAATAGATAAGAATAAAAATTCAATTATAAAAAAGTACAGTATTGCGAGCGGAAAAGCAAAAACGCCTTCGCCAATAGGAACATGGAAGGTTATTAAAAAAGATAGATGGAGCGGAGGGTTTGGTACAAGATGGATTGGCCTAAATGTTCCTTGGGGTAAGTTTGGAATTCATGGGACAAATAGGCCGGGGTCAATTGGATCTGAAGCATCTCATGGATGTATTCGAATGTTTAATAAAGATGTTGAGGACTTATATGAATATGTTGAATATGGAATGATAGTAAGCATATATTCAGGACCAAATGATCCATTTGAAAATGGATTAGTTACTTTAAAACCTGGAGATAGAGGTTCAGATGTTCTAGGGGTACAAAGAAAAATGAAGGAAAAAGGATATTATCCAGGAGAGTTAGATGGTATATATGGAGAGGGAATGAAGTTTTATGTAATGAAATTTAGGAATGATAATGAGCTTTCAATTAGCCATTATATAGATAAAGATTTTTATCAGAAACTTGGAATAATACTTACAGATTAAATTTATGAGCTTTTACGAGCTCTTTTTTTTGCGTATCAATCACTTTTTATAAGTTTGTGCAGTAAGATGTATAAAAAACATTTTTAATTCTTTAATGTGGTTTAAAGGAAGTGGTAAGTTTAATGGATGATCCCAAGCATCATAAGCAAGTGAAAATAAAGAAGTTATTGTCCAAAAATATATTTAGGGTGTACTTGAATTAAATTTAACAGTGTGCACTCTAAAGATAAGGAGGGTGCGCAAAGTGCAATTTAGAAGTGTTTATTTAAGCAGGATATTGGACAGAAAAATATATACCTTGAATAATGAAGTTTTAGGAACATTAATAGATCTGGCTGTTGATGTTAAGTATAAAAATCCTAAAGTTACCATAGCTGTTGTTAAAACAAAAAATGGAATAAAATTTATTGATTTCAATAACATAAATGTATATAAAGACAAGAAACAGTATATGATGATTTGTAACAAGATTATAGGAAAAGAACTGGAAGATTGTCTGCTTCTAAAGAAGTATGTTTTAGATAAGCAAATTATAGATGTGAATGGAAGAAAGGTAGTTAGAGCTAATGATATTAGATTGATTATATTAGCCTCAGGTATGTTTATTGCTGCAGTAGATATTGGTCTGGAAGGTATTTTAAGACGAATTGGAATTGCTAAGCCGTTGAAGAGATTAGGTGTAAAAGTATCTAGCAAGCTAATGTTGTGGGGAGATATTGAAACAGCATATGCTTCAAGAGACATTTCTCTTTCAAAAACATATGAAAAACTGCATACTCTTCATCCGTCTGACCTTGCGGATATTATTGAAGATTTTGATGCAAATACAGGAGCGATTATTTTTTCAAGCTTAGATACTGCAAAGGCAGCAGATGTTCTAGAAGAATTAGAAGAGGATGTACAAATAAGTCTGCTTAGAATTCTTTCTACAGATAAGGCCGCTGATATATTAGAAGAGATGCCAGCAGATGAAGCAGCTGATGTATTAGATGGTCTCAAAGAAGATAAGGCAGAAGAATTACTTAACAATATGGAAAAAGAAGCTTCAGATGAAATAAGAGAGCTTATGGAATATGAAGAAGATTTGGTCGGAAGTCTCATGACCACAGATTTTGTTTCATGTCCAAGTCATTATACTGTAGCTGATGCGGTCAATGACATTAGAAAAGATCAAGAAGAAATTGAACAGTTTTACTATGTTTATGTTGTAAATGAAGTAAATAAACTTATTGGAGTAGTATCATTAAAAGAATTAATTATTGCATCTCCTACTCAGAAGTTAGAAGAGGTTATGAGTAAGAAAATTATATACATTCAGGATGAAGAAAAAATAAGCGATTTAATAAAAGATATAACCAAATATAACCTGCTTGCTATGCCCGTAGTTGATGAAGAAATTCATTTAATTGGAAGTGTAAGTTTAAATGATATTATGTTTGAAATAATTAAGCATAATAAAAAAGTTATATAGCAGGGAGGGGAAACAGTGAATGGGAAAAGAATAACATGGATAACAAATTTAGTAATATTTTTTAGTATTCTAGGTCCAGGAATTATAACAGGCAGTGTAGATAACGATGCAGGTGGTATTACGACCTATTCGGTAGCTGGTGCAGCCTATGGATATAAACTGCTTTGGGCATTAATTCCATGCTTCATTGTACTCGTTATAGTACAAGAGATGAATGCTAGAATGGGAATAGTAACAGGAAAGGGCTTGGCTGATTTAATTAGGGAAAATTTTGGGGTTAGGATAACTTTCTTTATTTTCATTGGATTAATTATTGCAGATATGGGGAATACAGCTACTGAGTTTGCTGGAATAGCTGGTAGTATGCAGATTTTCGGCGTAAGTAAGTATATTTCTGTGCCGCTTGCTGCTATTGCAGTATGGATTTTAGTTGTAAAGGGAACTTATAAGACAACAGAAAAGTTATTTCTAGTTTTTAGTTTATTTTTGCTATCTTACATTGCCTCAGCATTTCTAGCAAAGCCAGATTGGCATGAAATAGGAAATGCTTTAATTCATCCGACCATTGAAACTAATTTTGATTATGTAGATACCGTTGTCGGTATGATAGGAACTACCATAGCTCCATGGATGCAGTTTTACATGCAGTCAGCAGTTATAGAAAAGGGGCTAAAGATAGAAGATTTTAAATATGAAGTTTGGGATGTTGTGGTTGGAAGCATTATTACAGTAATAGTTGCTTTTTTTATAATTGTAGCCTGTGGAGCAACTCTTAATAAAAGTGGAATTCAAATAGGAGAGGCCAAGGATGCTGCATTAGCATTGCAGCCTCTTGCAGGAGCTTTTGCTTCTGAAATTTTTGCTTTTGGACTTTTTATAGCTTCAATTTTTTCTGCGACAATATTGCCTTTAGCCACAGCCTTTTATATTTGTGAAGCTTTTGGTTTTGAAGCTGGAATAGACAAGTCCTTAAAAGAAGCACCTGAATTTTTTACATTATTCACAATAATAATTTTAGCAGGAATCATAATAATCCTAATTCCAGGAGCACCACTTATTGAAATAACCTTAGGATCACAGGTGATAAATGGTGTACTTTTGCCGGTGGTCCTAGTCTGCATGATGCTTATGGTAAATAACAAGGAGATTATGGGCAAATATGTTAATGGTGGAATAAAGAATGCAATTGGGTGGATAACAATTATAGTGTTAATTATACTAACACTTATCCTTGCCATCGAACCTTTGGTAGCTATTTTCTTGAGTTAATTTTTGGAAGTAGTAAAGTAAATATACTTCCTATAGCAATTGACATATAATAGGTCAATATTCTCCATATAAAAATTGCTGTTATAATTGTATCTGCTTTAAAGAACAAACCATAAATTAAGTAAAAACCACCTTCAGCGCCACCTTCAGCACCAGGGAGTGGGATAATTGCCATGAAATTTATTAAAAAGATTTGAGCAGCTATCATGGTTAATATATCGGCAGAATTAAAGCCAAAGCTCCTATAAATACAATATGGTACAGTAAAAAAAGCTAACCATTGAAGAATTGTAAAAATAGATGCCATAAGGCACATTTTTATATTTTTTGTTATTAGCAAGGTATTTTCATGAAAGTTTTTTAGTTCAGTCTCTATTTTTTTATAAAGTTCTTCAGGTTTCTTTAACAGTTTGAATTTTTCTAATAGTTTAAATATAAACATGAATATGCCTTTAGTTAACCTACTGCTAGTTGAAAATAAAATCATTAATGCCATGATTATTATATGTACAACGAAGCCAGAAACACAAAAGTATATAAAATAATTCACTCTTGAATTAAAATAATTAAATTTAAATACAAATGCTAAAAGTAAAATAATTATATTTATTAATTGATGTATTATAAATTTAATCATTAAAATTGAACCAGAAATTCCAGCTGGAATTCCATTTTCAGTCATTGCATATAACTGAGCAGGCTGGCTTCCAGCTGAAAATGGAGTAACAGCACCAAAATATTGTCCAATCATTTCAAATTTTAAGCATTTTAAAAATAAATTATCTACATTATAAAACTTCTTAGTTATTATGTATAAGGCAAGTGTTTCAAATAACCAAAACAGAAGTATGAGCACGAAAGAAAAGAGCAGCCATAAGAATATTAAAGTTTTTAAATCTTGAAGTATAGAGTTTAAACCTTTTGTAAAAAGAAAGAATGATATGAAAATGCAGGCAGAAATAATCATTGCAATTGAATTAAATATTTTATTTTTCATCTATATTACTCCTAATTTGAATTTTCTTGCAGTATATTGAATCATAAAATTCTTTCCACATTTTTAAAACATAATCTTTAGAATAAAATTTATGGCATTCCCAGGAGTTATTGCACCAGGTCTCATAATTTTTACCTTTACTTTGCATGGCAGTTATAATATCTTTAAATTCAAGTATATTTTTCCCGCGTAAATAATAATCAAATAAAATGTTATGATATATATCTAAATCTCTTAAAAGTACTGGGATTTTTAATGCCATAGCTTCGAGAATGGACATTGGAAACAGTTCATTATAAGAAGGTAAAAACATCAAATCGCAAATGTTGTATATATCATTCATCTTATCTCTATCTATAATACCTAAAAATTTAACGTTAGGAGGCGGATTTGAAACAAGCTTTTTAAGTTCTGCATAACCATCAGTTATTGGACCAAAAGAAAATCCGCCTGCCCATATAAATTGAATATTAGGAAGGCTTTTGGAAACTTCAATAAAATCAGTAACACCTTTCCGAGTTTGGACTTGCCCAACTCCTAATACAACAAATTTTTTTAATGGTATATTGTATAACGCTTTTATGGTGTTAATCCTTTCTTTATCATATCTATAAAAACTTTCTTCGGAAACAAAGTTAGGGATATAAGTTACCTTATGTTCATCTATTTTATAACGTTTAAGAATGTCGATAAAATATGGGTTAACTACTACTAAGTGATCAACGCTTTTGTAGAACCAAATTATATACTTATAGAATAGTTTCTTTATTATAGCAGGCAGCTTTAGACTTTCTTCTATGGTTTCAGGAACAAAATGCACATAAGCCACACTTGTACCCAGTAATTTTGAAAAAGGAATGCTTAAAAAAAATTTTAAGTCAATAGTGTGATAGTGGACAATGCCGTGTAAGTTAGAACTGTTTATTGTAACTTTATAATTGTCCTTAAGTCCATTTTTAACTAAATTAACTTGTTCTATATATGCTGATAGGACTCCTTGCCCTTTTACTTTATCAGCAGAAGAAAGCATATTAATTGTGTGCATAAAGATCTCCTTTCTTATTACAATCACTTAACATGAACGTATTCTTTAATTATCATTAATTTAGTTTTTGTAAAATTTTATTATATATTCTAATTTAAAAATTATAATGAAGTGTCATTAGACTTAATGGAAAAGTTGATCTTAAAAGACAGAAGTATTTTTGATTATTCCTGACTGCAGGTAATAAAAATATTTCTTAACAGTATATTTTAAGTTCAAAATTGTAGAAAGTTTTACCGTTTTGTTTATAGAATTAATAGCATTGTATTTTTTTTCAAATATATGATATTATTTATACTAAAGTATTTTGTTTGGGGGACAAGTTATGAAAGCATTAAAGGTTATGTCGATAATTGGATTGGTATATATTCCGATTTGTTTCTTGATTATGTGCATGGCAGCTGGATTTACCCTAAGAGGTGCGCTTGCATGGGGAATATTAGGAATGTTTTATGCATTACCATTTTCAATTGTAGGTCTAGTCATATCAATTAATTTATTAAAAAGTAAAAGCAGAAATTTAAATATTGATATTATAGACAAATTAATTGATTTAAATGAATTAAAGGAAAAAAATATCATCAATGAAGAAGAAGTTAATAAAATAAAAGCGCAATATTTTAATATGAGATATTAGGGCGTGATTAATTACGGTTAATTTTAAAGATGTTAATATGAGAGTATTTAAATGAATTGGGAGATGAATTATGAAAGCAGTAAAAGTTATGTCTATAATTGGAGTGATACTTTTATCCTTTTGCTTAATTTTATTATTTGCTGGTGAAGCTGGCTCACGGCGAACCACCGCTGAAGTTGCTGTGTTTTTTGGAGCAATAGGTTTAATTTATTCAATAGTATATGGAATTATAGTATTAGCGGCATCAACTAAGAAAAGCAATAGAAAGATTGCAGACGCAAGTCTTAACATAAAAGATCAGCTGATTAAATTAGGTTATCTAAGAGAAAAAGAAATCATAACTGAGCAGGAATTTAATCAATTAAAAGAAGAATATTTAAGTAAATTATATAGATAAACTAATACACCTTACAACATTTTTTATTGTCGGAATATAATAAAAGTAGAGAAAAAATTTATGTACAAATGAAATGTTGGAAGGGGAAAATCTCAATGAGAAAAATTAAGATAATAACAGATTCATCATGTGATCTATCTTATGAGATTATAAATTCTTTAGACATTGGTTATTTAGGACTAGAGTGTGAATTAGATGGAAAAAAGATTGTAGAAGACTGTGGACAAAGCCTTAGTTATAAAGAGTTTTATGAAAAGCTTCGAAATGGAGCTATGCCAAGGACAAGTCAAGTAAGTCCAATAAATTTTTCTAAAGAGTTTGAGAAGTGGATAGGTAAAGATTATGATATTTTATATATAGGGTTTTCTTCAGCACTAAGTGGAACCTGCAATAGTGCACTTATTGCAAGAGAAGAAGTTTTAGAAATATATCCAGAATGTAAAATAATTATAATAGATACAAAAGCCGCTACTAGTGGGCAGGGATTATTGGTATATATAGCTGCAAAATTAAAAGAAGAAGGAAAAAGTATTGATGAAATTGCTCAGTATATAGAGGATAGAAAAAGAAATGTATATCACTTTTTTACAGTAAAAGATTTGAAGTATTTAGAACGAGGCGGAAGAATAAGCACTACATCAGCAATATTAGGTAAGGTTCTAAATATTAATCCTATTTTAACTGTTACTGAAGAGGGAACTTTAGAGTTTTTAGAAATGGTAAGAGGAGAAAAAAAGGTATTAAGAGAATTAGTTAAGAAAATTGAAAAAAATATTGATGGAGTAGATATTGATACAATTTTTGTTTCTCACGCTGATAATGAGGAAGCAGTTAAATATTTGTGTAAATTGATTAAGGAGAAATTTAACGTTAAGGATATTATAATAAATTATATGGGATTAGTAATAGGAAGTCACACTGGATATGGAGCAGTGGGAGTTTTTTTTATAGGAAAAGAAAAAAATAATATATGATATAGGAAAAACACAGTTATAGGTATACAACCTTAAACTTATACTTGTGTGGTAACTTACCGAAATCACATACATTTTTATTCCGCAGGACTTGTGAAATTT
>NZ_LZZL01000002.1:0-117274 GCF_002006495.1 Clostridium sp. BL-8 | reverse complement strand
TTTGTTCCATTTACTGCTTGTCACGAACTTGTTTCGGGAACATGCAGAAATGGATGCATGCTCACATTTAGAACTTTCCAGGGAAAATTTCACAAGCCCTGTGGAATAAAAATGTATGTGATTTCGGCAAGCTACCACATAAGTCTAAGTTCAAAGTTGTATATCTATAAATATAGGATGAGTCTTATCTCTAAAACTCATCCTAATATTTTGCTATTTAATTCAAAGCTTCAATTCTAACTTTAACAGCTTCAAGCATTTCAACATATTTTACTCTCTTCTCTTTTTCTGCATCTATAACTGCTGCTGGTGCTTTAGCTACAAAACCTTGATTTCCTAATTTCTTATCTATTCTTTCAATTTCGCCTTCAAGCTTTTTAACTTCCTTATTTAATCTTTCTAATTCTTTATCTTTATCAACTAAGTCAAGTAAAGGCATAAATAATTCTCCACCCTTGACAACTAAAGATACAGCATTAGCTGGAACATTAGCTTTATCATCAATAAATTCTACTTCTGAAGCTGAAGCTAATTTCTCAATATAAGCTACACCTGCATTAAATGCTTTTTTAGCATCTTCAGCAATATAGCAGATTACTTTAGCTTTTCTAGATGGTGGTACATTCATTTCAGCTCTTACATTTCTTAAGCCTTTTATAGCTTCAATTACAAATGCCATATCAGCCTCTGCTTCTTTATTTACTAAAGCTTCATCAAATACAGGCCAAGCCGAAGTTGTTATAGTTTCTTCATCACTTAAATGAGTGAAGATTTCTTCTGTAATAAATGGCATAGCTGGATGTAATAATTTTAAGCCTGTAATTAATACAGTGTTTAATACATTGTAAGCTATTCCCTTAGCTCTTTCATCATCACCATAGAATACTGGTTTAACAAGTTCTATATACCAGTCACAGAATTCAGTCCACATAAAATCATAAACTTTTTGCATTGCAATTCCAAGCTCGAATTTCTCCATGTTTTCTGTAGCTTCTTTAACTAAAGTGTTCATCTCAGATAATATCCACTTGTCTGCTAAAGAATATTCTTTGCAGTCTTTATATTTATTCATTATATCTTTATCAAGGTTCATCATTACAAATCTTGATGCATTCCAAATCTTATTAGCAAAGTTTCTTGAAGATTCAACTCTTTCTGGGTAATATCTCATATCATTTCCTGGAGCATTACCTGTAGCTATCATAAATCTTAAAGCATCTGCACCATAAGTTTCAATAACTTCTAATGGATCAACACCATTACCTAAAGATTTACTCATCTTTCTTCCTTCTGAATCTCTTATTAAACCATGAATAAGCACTGTATTAAATGGAGTTTCACCCATGCAGTGAAGTCCTGAGAATATCATTCTTGCAACCCAGAAGAATATAATATCATGCCCAGTAACCAATGTGCTTGTTGGATAGAAGTAATCTAAATCTTCTGTTTTGTTTGGCCAGCCAAGAGTTGAAAATGGCCAAAGTGCTGAAGAAAACCAAGTATCCAGTACATCATTATCCTGCTCAATGTTAGTACTTCCACATTTAGTACATTTATGTGGTGCTTCCTCAAGTACCATCATTTCTCCGCAGTCTTGACAGTAGTAAACTGGAATTCTGTGTCCCCACCATAACTGTCTTGAGATACACCAGTCTTGAATATTTTCCATCCAGTTAAAGTATATCTTATCAAATCTTTCAGGAACAAATTTTGTTTTTCCGTTCTTTACCACTTCAATAGCTGGCTTTGCAAGATCTTCCATCTTAACATACCATTGTTTAGATATTATAGGCTCTACAGTAGTTCCACATCTATCATGAGTACCAACATTATGAGTATGATCTTTAATTTTAACTAAAAGGCCAGCCTCTTCTAAATCTTTAACTATGGCTTTTCTAGCTTCATATCTATCTAAGCCCTTATATTTTCCGCCCTTTTCATTGATAACTCCCTTATCATCCATAACTCTTATGATCTCTAAGTTGTGTCTCTTTCCTACTTCAAAATCATTAGGGTCATGAGCTGGAGTCATCTTAACTGCACCAGTTCCAAATTCTAAATCTACATAATCATCAGAAACTATAGGAATTTCTCTGTTAACAAGTGGAAGTATTACAGTTTTTCCAATAAGGTGTTTATATCTTTCGTCATTTGGATTTACAGCCACACCACTGTCTCCAAGTAAGGTTTCAGGTCTTGTTGTTGCAATTTCAAGGAAACCTGATCCATCAGCTAACGGATAATTTATATGCCAGAAATGACCTGCCTGCTCTTCATATTCAATTTCAGCATCAGATAATGCTGTTTGACAATGTGTACACCAGTTAGTTATTCTATTTCCTTGATAAATTAAACCTTCATTATAAAGCTTAACAAATACATGCTTTACAGCAGCACTAAGATTTTCATCCATAGTAAAAGCTTCTCTTGTAAAATCTGCTGATACTCCAAGCTTTTTAACTTGGTTTCTTATTGTAGCTCTGTATTTGTCACTCCATTCCCATACTTTTTCAAGAAAAGCTTCTCTTCCCATTTCCTTCTTATCAAAACCTTCCTCAGCTAGCTTGTTTGCAACTTTAACTTCTGTTGCAATAGAAGCATGATCTTCACCAGGAAGCCATAAAGCAGCGTAACCTTGCATTCTTTTAAATCTAATAAGCATATCTTGAAGAGTATCATCAAAAGCATGCCCTAAGTGAAGCTGCCCTGTTATATTTGGTGGCGGCATTATTATAGTATATGGCTTTTTATTTTTATCAATACTTGGCGTAAAATAACCTTTCTCCTCCCAATTCTTATAAATCCTATCTTCAAATTCTTTTGGATCATACGTAGTTGATATATTTTTTATTTCTTCTGACATTTCTATTCCTCCAGACTGTTAATTTACTAAATATATAATTCACAATGAATAACTATCTTTTGAACTAAGGTATATAATAAAGGAAACTCGACTCACATTCGTTCGCTGAGGGCTTTCGAATACCCAAATATAAAATTTGGATTCTCAATGCCAGGAAACCCGACTCACATACGTTCGCTGGGGGCTTTCGAATAACCAAATATAAAATTTGGATTCTCAATGCCAAAAAGAGCCCTCGTCACAAAAGGACGAAGACTCGCGGTACCACCTTTATTTCCACGCAAGCAAGTATATGCTCTAATGGACTCTTAATTCAAATAACGGCTCAGATAAACCGTCTTTAGCTACTACTATTTCACTAAAGAAGCTCAAAAGCTACCTTCAAAATTTCCTGCATAAGGGTTTCCAGCTGCTCCCTCTCTCTTGCTAGTTCTTGCTAGTTCTTTCTAAATCTATGATTTAGCTAAAGAACTGTACTCCTCAGCTCGTCTGAGTGAGTTTCCTTGTTAAAAGAACCGTACTCCTAAACTCTCCTGAGTTAGTTTCCTTTAATACGAAGAAATCTTTACTCCTCTTTTTCATTGCTTTTATCTATTAATTTACTTAAAATAATAGCTTATAGTATAAATTTTGTCAATAATAGTTTTTATTATTACTATATAATTCTACTTCTGCTACTCTGCAAAGCTTAATCATACAAAATAAATTTAATATTAGAAATAGCATTAAAACAATATACAATAAACTCTTCTTTCTTATATTTTTATATGCGTAAATAATGTGGATAGTCTCATTAACTTTGCCACTTTGAGTTGTGCTCTTAATTTAACAAAATTAAATGGAATTTGATTATTCCAAATCATCTTTTTGGTCAAAATATAAGGAAAAGAAATAATAAATGGCAGTATACAAATAAATCCTACCAGCATCTGCATTGGGAAGTTGAAGAAGATTCTTTTATGGTAATAAGCATTAATAGATATGATTGATAATAAATATCCCAATAATTGTATAGGAACAAATCCTTTTCATATGATTACGTTTTATGATAAAACCTAATATAGTTCCAATTACACTAATAGATGATAGTATATGAACCTCTAGAATTGTATTATTCCACAATGAAACGCCCGCTGATACGCTGATAATTGGCTTAAATCATGTAAAAAAGACATATAAAAAAAGATAATTAAACTCATAAATAAGTTTCCTATAAATAGACTTAATTTGCTGATAAAAGCTAACATTGCTTTATATACTCCTATTATTATTAAAATTATTAATCCAAAATTAATCCAATTCATAAGTAAAGTCATATACTTAATTTGCATAAACTGTCTCCTACCTTTATAAATGTATCTTTATTATAGCTTTCACTGTAATTCGTATTTTGGCAAACATCTTGTAATTTATTATCACTGTAATTAATTGATAACGTCATGTCTGGAATATTACCCCACCCATCATATGACATTTTTTGAATCATACTTGCAAAAGTTTCTTCGCATATCCGTGTATATTGTTTAGGCACATATGGCTTTTCGCTTTTAGCCATCTCTTCAAGTTTAGAATTAAAAATATCAGTAATGTTTTGCCCATCATCAGTATAATAACTTCCATCTTTCTCTGTTAAACTTCTAATATCAATTCCAGTTACATCTAAAGCTTCATGATACAAATCATATTTCCTAAATCCATTCTGAGTAAATTGTGTACTCTTTGCAATCCCATATCGTGATGATGAAAGAATATGATTGTACAACTCCTTTGAATTATCTCCTGAATTAAGAAGCTCTTCTATTTTTTCTTTCAATCCTTTATCTTCAGTGCCACTAACAGTCAAATTATAACTATATGGATCTATAGAAAAAGATAACTCAGTATCTTCTGGATCCTCAATTCCATTTTCTTTAAATAAATTATCCATCTCTGAATTAACCACTTGCCTGTTGAATGCTTTCTGATTTTCGTCTTCCTCATTTGCATTCGGAAAAGTTATTCCCCTAAACAATGAATCTCTCATGTTACAGCCATTTATCTTCCCATACTTTAACATATTTATTTCATTATCATATGCAGCTTCTCGTTCTTCATCTGTTAAATCAGATGCGTAATATGGTGAATTTTCATTGCAATACTTATCTTGAATATAAGCCTCAGGATTTGAATGAGACTTTGCTACTTCAAGAAGTTTGTTATATTTATCATGTAATGCCTCATAACATACATCAGTTTCACTTACATAAGAATTTCTCGATGTTATTTTATCTCCAGCACTTTTAATAGTTTCTGCATTTTTTTCTTTTGCTTTATTAATATAACTTTGGAGGTCAATTGACTCATCTATTCTCCTATTTGATGATGGTCCATTATTTTTACTAACTTGAGACATTTTCTTAGCTGCACCGCTTATGGTAATAGTATCTGATGGGTTGTAGGCTGCTGATCTTTTTACTTTCTGAGCATTTGAAATTCTAAGCATCTCCATATATAATCTTGCTTGCATACCTGCCGTAATTCTCATGAGCTCTCCCTCCTTTCGCACTGTAAACCATGCTGCTAAACTTGACCAACTAAAATTCCATCTGTGATTGAAATATTATGTTATATATCCATATTATTACTATCGTCATAAATTTCAATATCTTTACTTTTCTATATCAATTATCAAAACAATACAAGTATATAGCTCTTCAGACTATATCTATATAGGTTGCGATAATGAAATTACAGCACTATTGTTTACAGAGATGCTAACACAAAATATGCAATGTAAATTCTTGAGCACAACTTATGTAGACATATGATTCCTTAAACAAATAAGAATGATCTATTAGAGTTTTATAGATCATTCTAAATATTTATTTAAGATAAATGTTGACCGTTAAAATAACTTATTCTATAGCTTCTAAAATTTCTATATTTTCTGCTATATTTAAAACATGTATCTCAATTCTATCTTTTACCCTTATATTTAATGAACTGTTATTGTCCTTAATGAAGATTAGCCCTTCTTTGTTCATATTTTTTATTTTACTTCTTGAAATTCCAAGTTTATCACTCAAAAGCTTGTCTATCCTAAGCTCTATTAAATACTTGCAAGCAATTTCAATAATAAGTTCGTTTTCATTAATATAAGATGCTTCTGATTTCTTCTCTATTAATTCATAATTAGGATCTTCTAGAATAACTTCAGTTTTATTTTTATTATACATACTTAAATTAAAAGCATATTCTCTAACTAATTCATTATTATTAGAAAGAAATTTTTCATACTCAGCTTTATTAATATCATGTGGTTTTACTCTTTCATATATTGCCATATTCCATGTTGACTTACATTTTTCGCATTGATAAATCATCCAAATGTCAATGCTGTTTTTATTTGCATTTACTCTAAATTTTTCACTATTTATATAGTACACTTTTTCATTACATTTAGGGCAATTCCTTCTTACCTTGGGTAAACTTTTAGGGATTAGTTCCCATTGATATTTTTTTAAATAGCTCATTTTGCTCCTCCTAAGTCTTAAGTTGTTTAGGATTTACAAAGGCTATTTCATCATATTTTTATCATAATGCAATAGCCTCTGCTATGCATAAAAAATATCTATTGTCATAAATAATTCCTCCAATCTTTTTCTATGTATATTTTATCAACACTGCATATTGCATAAAACCTCATTTTTGTTTCATAAATAAAAATGCGCCACCTAATACAAATTAGATAGCGTACTTTCTATTATTATATAGTCCTTTTTTGTGAAATAATTCTTTGTATAGTTTTGGGTGATAAATAATATGTTTCTGAAAGGTTTTGAATAGATATTCCTAATAAATAATCTTCATATATCTTATTGTTTCTAACCAAAAGTTCCTCTTTACTCTTGGTTATCTCCCCCCATGCCATTTTATTTTCTTCTTTCTTTGGTATATAAACGCATTCACCCTCTACATATTCTTGTATCATTCTCAATATATTTTCAGGGAAAACATCCCTAGCACTTGAATAGCCCATTACCTACTCCTCCTAAATCTAATACTATTTTAGGTTTAAGCAAAGACTATTTCATAATTTAATTATTTACTTTATGCAATAGCCTCTGCTATGCATAAATAACAGGTGTATTCATAAAAGCCAGGCCTCCTTTTCCCATGTCAATCATATAGATTTTCATTTAAATATGTGTTTTATCACATTTATATTATATACAAGTTATACAAGACTTACCATATTGAATTCAGACTTTTGTATTTAGTATATTTTTTATACTAACACAGAAAAAATCTCCATACTTGTATATTCATTGCTATCTATTATATCATTGTTTTATAAACTAAAAACAATACATAAAAAAGGAGCTATTATATGAATTTTGAGGAAATAGATTTAACGACATTTGACTTTAACCCTTTTACAAAAGTAGAAGATTGGGCTCTTCTAACTGCTGGAACGGAAAACAAATTTAACATGATGACTGTTACTGGTGTAATGTGCGGAAAATTTTTTCTAAAGCCAATGATGCAGGTATATGTTCATCCAGACAGGTATTCCTACCAGTTTTTAAAGAATAATGATTACTTTACCGTGTCATTTTTTGATGTTCCCCGTCATCCTGCTTTACAAGTCTGTGGAACACTGCATGGCAATGAGTGTAATAAAGTAGCCGAGTCTGGGCTTCACCCAATTCCATTTGAAAACACAGTTATTTTTGAAGAGGCCAAAATAATCTTCGTATGCAAAAAAGTCTATCATACAGATGTAGATAAAGATAATTTTGATTCACAGCAATTATTTAACGAATACTACAAGGATTCATCAACATTTCATAGAATTTATTTAGGTCAAATTGAAAAAGTATTGTGCCACAAATAACTAAAGCATAATATTTAGGAGAACCTCCTCCCTCTAGAGTTGGTTCTCTTACCAAAATACAGATTATATCTATTATAGTTACACTTTACCCTACCTTCAAAAATAGATAACATTCAATAACTTCCTAAAATGGATTAATTATTCGCCTCTATTATTTCCTTCAATTTAACATTTTGATTAATAAATCTAGCTTTACTTTTTTCCTGCTTAAGACGTATAGCATTCTGTGGACAATGATTAATACATGCTAAACACTTCTCACAATTTCCTTTATAAACAGGTTTAGTATCTACATTAATATTATTTACTGGGCAAACTTTCTCACAAACTTTGCAGCTATTACAGGTATCTTCTACATAGAAATTCTTATCATATTCAAGGTTAGCCCTAGTACTAGAATAAAATTTTTTTAATATTGGTTCAATAGATCTTATAACTGCAGCGTGTCTCTTGATATATACTTTTTCAACCTGGATATCATTAATTATTTTTACAAGATTTTCTTCTATATTTTTCTTTGGCTCTTTTTTCATCTCTTTAGATATATCAAACACTGGAAGGTAATTGTCAACCATAAGTATTTCGTTAATGTATGAAAATTGGATTTGATTTCTTTTTCCAATTTCTAAAAGCTCAGGTATGACTGCTCCTGAAAAAGATCCAAAAGACACCACCGCAAAAATATACTTACTTTTTAGTTTGACTTTATTTAGAAACTCCTCAACAATTCTAGGAACCCCTCCATAATAACTTGGAAATACAATACCAATCTTTTCATCTTCAAACTCAAATTGTCCTTGTTTCATTAACTTAGGAATAGAATAGCTTTCCCCTCCAATTCTCTTTGCCACATATAAATTGTTGCCAGTTGCTGTAAAATAAAATATTTTCATAACGCTCTCCTCTCAGGTGTTTCACTTGTAACTTCTTATGGAGTACAGTATAATTTGATAAAGTAAATAATTCAAGAGCATATTGGCTAGCTGTTACAAAAGGAGGAAAATTGTTTATGACTAATAAATACAATGCTGAACAGAATAAGATTACAAAAGAAAGTATTTTTGGTGCTCTTATGTCTTTAATGGAGAAAAAGGACTTTAAGAATATTTCTATTACCGAAGTATCGCAAAAAGCTGGTGTATCACGAATGGCTTTTTATCGAAATTACAGCATAATGGAGGATATCCTTATTGATCATTTGGATGACATGTTTAAAGAGTATTCAATTCTTTTAAATCATAAAGAAATTAGCAATTATGAAATGACACGTTTATTTTTTTATTATTTTAGACAACATCAAAAATTTATTAAAAACCTACTAAGGTCTAAATTAACCCACTTAATACTTGAACGGTCTATTGAATTTCTTAATATATACTCCAAAACTATAACATGCACCATGGACTGCTCTCCTGAATTTGAAAAATATAATATTGGATTCATTGCAGGTGGATTTTTTAATGTATTGATGATTTGGTGCAAAAGTGGTATGACAGAGAGTGACGAGAAGATGGCAGAAATGGTTTACGAGCGGCTTTCTAATCATATTGCTAGAATCTCCTAGATATAAAGAGCTGCCTATTCTAAAAAACAAATTGTTTTTTATCTATACTCAATACACGCATTTAACTCAAAAAAATTAGAACTTAAACCAATGACACTTATAATATCATTGGTTTAAGTTTTAATAGTACATAAACAAATATTAAAAATTGCTTTCCCTTTTGAAATTTATGAAATTTTAAAAATTCTGCTCATTCATCTTGCATTTCCATCTTAACAGTCCCACTGATTTTCCTTCATATCAACATGATTTTCATTTTTAAATGATACACCTTCTTCTAACAGCAGAAATTGTTGTTCCTGCCACCCCGGTGCCAACCTTCCAGCATGATTTACCACACGATGACATGGATATCTCCCATAAAATTCTGCCTTGCTAAGAACCTTCCCAACAAGTCGTGCATTTTTGTCTCTGCCAATAAGCCTAGCAATTTGTCCATATGTAGCTACTTTCCCTTCAGGTATTTCTTCTACAACTGAAAGTATTTCATAAATTAGTTGTTCATTCATAATCTTTTTCATATATTCACCTGTGATACGAATCCTTGCTTTAAGATATTGTGCTTTAAGAATTGAAAAAGTAAATATTATTTAATTTATTATTTCATTGAATTCTTTCTAATAGTTTCTGAAATAAATTGAATCCTTCACTCCAATCACCTATATTGGATTCACTATTTATATGACCTTTTCTGCCAACAGACATTGTTTCAATACCCCACTGTTTACCTTTCTCTATACAAAACAGAGATGAGGAATATTTATCATTCTCACTATAAATCAGTATTCCAGGCAACTCCAAGTTAGATTCTGGCAAATGCTCAAAGGAATCTAAGAAATTTGGAAATTGTTCCTTGTTTGGATCTGGTGGAGCCACTAAGAAGACTGCTTTCAGATATTTTCGTATCTTAGGCATGGCTTTTACAGTAAGCAGGCAGCCGAGGCTGTGTGCAATCAATACTACATCACAGCTGTTTTCTCTTGAAAGGCTTTCTATTAAATTTTTTTCCCATTCTTTATATACAGGATACTCCCATTCCTCTTGAGCTATTCTTTCAAACCCATATTTTTTCTCCCAAATAGTCTGCCAATGCTCTGGTCCAGAGTTATTAAGGCCAGGAACTATCTTTATATTCATTATCAACACCTCAAATCTATCTAACTTTTTTGAAAAGATTTCATTTTTGTACTTAATTCTAACATACATATATACTGGTGTAAAAGCAGTTATTATATACTTAGATTATTATACCTTCAAAATGATCCATTTCATGTTGAATTATTTGTGCTGTAAATCCAGTAAACAATTGCTTTTGCTTCTTAAAGTTTCTATCAAGATACTTAATCTCTATCATTTCATATCTCTTTGTTTTTCTAAAGCCAATTAAAGATAAACAACTCTCTTCTGTTTCATAAAGCTTTTCCCTCTTTAATATAACCGGATTTATCATAGGCACAATAAGGCCTCCTACAGTAAACACCAATATACGTTTCTTTACTCCAATCATATTACCAGCCAGCCCAACACAATGCTCTAAGTTTGCTCTTAATGTATCTATTAAATCATCAATTACTACTATATCATTTTTAGTTGCCTCTTCTGATTTTTGTCCTAAAAACAATACATCTTTTACAATTGGTTTTATCATAATTTATACCTCTTTTTCAGTTATATTTTTTATAAAAATAAGATATGATTTTAAAATATATCTTATAGCCTAACATTATTAATATAAATCTTCTTGATTATATCTTTTCCTAACAATTAATACATTTTTAATCATCATTAAAAGTTGCCATACCCGACAAAGGAAATATTAATGTTACTTTGGTTCCTTCATTAACTTCAGAGTCAATAGTAATTTTCATTCCCAATTTTGAGCAGAGCTTTTCACATAAATATAAACCCATGCCCGTACTTTTGCTAAATCTTCTTCCATTCTCACCAGTGAAGCCTTTTTCAAAGACTCTATCTATATCTTTCTCTATTATCCCTACTCCATTATCTTCTATAAATAACATTACTGAATTGGCTTTTTTCATTGATGATATATTAATTTGAGGATCTTTATTACCTGAATATTTCATTGAATTTACTATTATCTGATTAATGATAAATTCAGCCCATTTCCCATCGCTATATACATTTTCCTCAATGTCATTTATATTGATTTTTATTTTCTTATGAATGAAATCTCTATAGTTTCTTTTTACTACATTTTTTACTATATCACCTAGATTAATTTGCTTTATAATATAATCCTTATAAGCATTATTACTTCTAGAATAATAAAGTACCTGTTCAACAAACCTTTCAATTTTATCTATCTGAAAGTCTATTTTATTAGTTACTTCATTTTGATTATTCTCAATAACAAGCTTTGAAGAAGCTATTGGTGTTTTAATTTCATGAACCCAGGCTTCTAAGTATTCTCTATAATCTTCCTGCAGATCTTTATAATATTTTACATGCTCATACATATCTCTGCTTAATTCCTTAAGTATAGAGTTAAATTTTTCTCCTTGTGCAGATTCTGCTTCCTTTAGCATCTCTGGAATTAAATATTTCTTGTCCAATTTTTCTAATAAACTGTCAATCTCCCCAAAATACTTTTTATGCTTTATATATTCTAAAGCCATGTAAGATGCTAACGGGAAAAACCATATACCAAAAACAAATATAACTATAATTAAGTTAACATTTATAACAAACATTATTATTGACAATATAATAAACATGAGACTATTACATAGTATTACAATAGCTTTATCTTTAAGAAATTCACCTATAGTCATGGCATAATATACCCCATTCCTCTTCTTGTTTCTATTGGATTTTCTATTCCTATTTCTTCAAGCTTCTTTCTTAATCTATTTATATTAACATTTAAAGTGCTATCGTCTACAAAAAAATCTGCTTTCCAAAGGTACTCCATAAGAGAATCTCTTTTTACTATATTTCCTTTATTATTTATTAAAAATGATAGTATTTTAACTTCATTTTTAGTTAACTCTAAAGAGTTATCTTTATAAATAATCGTTGCATTTGAAAGATTTAAATTAAAATCTCTGTAGTTTAATATACTACTAGTCTTTATATTTCCATAAGTCCTTTTTAAAATATTAGTTATTCTTGCAAGCAGTATTTCTGTATTATAGGGTTTTGTAATAAAGTCATCTGCCCCTAAATTCATGCTCATCAGTTCATCTACTTCACTATCTCTACTTGTAACTATTATAATTGGAACCTCTGAAGTCTTGCGTACTTCCCTGCATATATAGTAACCATCATACATAGGCAGATTAATATCTAGCAATATAAGTTCAGCGTTTTCACTTTCAATATAATTTATTATGTTATTCATGTTTAGAGGAGCCTTTACGTCATATCCATATTTCTCTAAGAAGCTCTGCAATTCTTCCCTTATAACTTCATCATCTTCAATAATAATAATTTTCTTCATCATATCCCCCTACTAGAAATATAAGGTTATCAAATTTTGAAATCCAAAACTTAATAACCTTAATAATTATTATAAAGCTAAATACTACATTTTACCACAATTTTACTCAGTATTATTATAATACTTTCATTTTTTCTTTGTAGTTGCAGATAAAATTATCATCAAGAGTCCAGTTAATCCAAATATTAGTTTCCCAATTGCTACATCTATAGGTATCGAGAATGTTGGTTCTACTACGCTAAGAGACATGGGATATTTTTCAAAGAAATTTCCTCCAAATAAATCAACTTCATATGGCAGTTGAACATAATTTACAAGTAATACTGCTGCCATTAATCCAAAAATCACTCCTTGATGATATCGTCCTCCAAGACTTCCTATACCAAACACAAACAGCATTGATGGAACAAGCGTTATAAATGCTGGCAGAACAAGACCTCCAAAGCTTAAGAAGTGAAAATTTACACTATAAAACCACACACTATATAAAATTGGTATCATAGAAATCAAAACAAATCCTATAATAATAGTACCAAAGCGTAGCATCTGAAACTTAAATTGATCAATAGGAGTTGCCCTCGTCAAATCTTGTACATTTTTTTCTTGTTTTGAATAAAGAAATGAGATAAAAAATAATAATGTAACAAGTAAAATTGGCAACACTTTAGCAAGGTATTCTCCATAACTCCAGCCTGAAAATGGCGCAGTATTTGCTACTCCAAGGATAATATCACTTGTCATAACTTCGTAGCTGTATATAGCTGAAATTATACTAAGCCCTAGGAAAAATTTATTTATAATAAGTCTTTTTAGTTCATATTTTAATAATTTAATCAACATTTAAATCCTCCTCTTTAAGATTACATGCATCTAAAAAGTCCTGCCATGAAATCCTTTGTGTTTCTGTCTTAGCATATAGCTTAGATAAAATTTCATCTATTTTATTTTCACCACCAACTAATTCACTGGCTTTCAGAATTTGAAGAGGCATTTTTGAATATTGATTTACAGCTCTATTATCAACAACTGCCTCAGCATATTTTTTTGGCAATACATCTAAATATTCTGGGTGTCTAATATAAAAATTATCACTCTTCTCCTTAATATGTTTCTTCCACTGATCTACATAGTTTTTTTGTGCATATTCTTCACCATACTTGTCCTTTGCAATTCGATAGGTTGTATATACTGCAAGTCCTTCACCTGAACCTCCACATTTTACGCCAAACCACTGATGACTAATTTCATGGGCAAGTATTTCTGCACTTTCTGTTCC
Source organism: Clostridium sp. BL-8 (assembly GCF_002006495.1). NCBI lineage: Bacteria > Bacillati > Bacillota > Clostridia > Eubacteriales > Clostridiaceae > Clostridium > Clostridium sp. BL-8. The sequence goes on along the minus strand of NZ_LZZL01000002.1, from coordinate 103,232 downwards.
CTTTAATTTATCAGCTAAATTTTTATCACTAAAACAAGTTTCATCCATAATACTTATATTGGGGTATGCTACTCCACCGCCATAAAATACAGTTCCTTGTAGTATTTTTAGTGGATTATTTTCAGACACATTATACAACTTACCATAATGATTGGAACAATATTTAATCGTATCCTTCATAACTTTTTCAGCATCCATCTTCTGCATCTTATCTTCAATTGTGCTGCTATAGTACAATTGTACAGGCATATCTTGATTTCCTAAATCCTTCATAACATAATTAGCAGCTTTTAAGTCTACACCATCCCCATCCGCTTTTATAAGCCAAGTTTTATTATTTTCTTTTTCAGAAAGCAATTCTACAGTGGAGCCAATCGGATTTGCTATCAAATTACCATCTTTATCTTTTTTCTTACAATCTACAACTGGCATAAGTGCAGAAGACATAGTAACATGACCTGTAATTTTGCAATTATCTTCATTCCTCTTTACTCTTATTATCGGAAAAACATAGCTACTCTGCAAATCAATATATTTCTCACTAATACCAGTTTCATAAGCAAAATCACTAAGCTCTTGATTAATTTTGGGGACACCTTGATATTCTATCTCAAGGTTTATTTCTTTTTCATTAGGTACTTTAAATTTAATACTGCCTCTATAATCATTTAAAGACTCAAATTTAATCTCTTTTCCATTTGCCATAACATGCTGAAAAGTATACCCATTCATCATGGTGAGCCTACACTCCTGTTCACTTCCACTCAAATTTTCAAGAGAATAAGCAGCCTTTCCTGAAAGACTTCCTTTACTTTCATCAAAGGATACTTCAAAATCAGTATTTGATAACTGAAGTTTTTCATTTATTTCAGCTGATGCATCCTCTCTATATTCTTTATAAACAAATGGTTGAATTAAATAAGCATAGCAGCTGCCGCTGATTAACATAATAGCCAATATAGGAATATAAACTTTCCTTGAATTATAAATTATTGATCCAAATAAACCTTTACCATAACGACGAACACATAAGACTCCTATGATCCAAAAACCTCCAAATACTAAAAACCAAAACAAACGATTTTGCTTCATCAAACGAAATACCACTTCATTGCCAAAATAATCTGAAAGTGCTATAACGCTTGGCTCCATCCAATGAAGAATATTATTATCTCCCAATAATTCAAGAATATTTTTCGATTCAAACAATCTCCAAATACCTAATACCGAAACTATAAAAAATAAAATCATACTGATATCCATGCGGCAGAAAATCTGATAAAGTGCGGAAACTAATACAATTGATAATAAAATTGAAGGTAACATCAAAAGAAAGAAACTATTACAATACGTATAAGCATCAAAAATATTCCCAAGTTTGTTGAATGTATACGTAAAATAAAATACTGCTGTAATAAAAACAGTAACAATAGCTGTTATTCCTAAGGCAAGTAATCTGACTATATTTGAGGTTAATGGTGAGACAATGCTATTGGTTAATTCTTCAGTCTTATATTTTTTTACTCTGTCAAATTCTAGTAAAGTTAACATTGCAAATAATATTCCGCCACCTATTGCTCCTGCCATCACTGGATTTGCAATCAAATCACCAGATAAAGTTGAAGCATCTGCTGGTTTATACAATTTATATCCTGCTAGTGGACATATTATAGTTAATACCATAGTTAGGCAAACAATCTTTGAGTGAAAAATACGACTTAATTCCACTCTTAAATAGGAAATGAATTTCATGATTACATCGCCTCTTTTCCCATGATAAGATACATATATGCATCCTCAAGGGTAGGCTCTACAATCTCTGCAAATGCTGGAAGTGTTTCCCCTACAATCCTGCAGGCAATACCACGCACTGTGTTAACTCTTGCTGTCACCTTATATTCTTCCTTTGAGCTTTCCCCCATCTTTTCTTCAAAAACTCCAACATGATTGTGAGCCAAGGCAATTAATTCTTCTGGAGTTCCAGTAAACAAAACTTGCCCATGATTAATAACAATCAGTTTATCACATACCGATTGTACATCTTCAATTATATGTGTAGATAATAAGACTATCTTATCCTGTGCCATCTTTGAAAATAAATTTCGAAAGTTAATACGTTCCTCAGGATCTAGTCCAACAGTTGGCTCATCAAAAATTAATAATTTCGGATTTCCTAGAAGAGCTTGTGCAATTCCTACACGCTGCCTTTGACCTCCTGATAAAGTAGAAATACGTGCTTTACGTTTTTCTTTAAGATTTGTTTTCTCAATAACTTCTTCAATAATCTTCTTACTATTTTTAATCCCTTTAAGGGCTGCCATGTAATCTAGAAACTGCCAGACTGTAAGTTCATCATACAGTCCAAAAGCTTGTGGTAGATATCCTAAGCTTCCTTTTAACTTTTTTTCATCCTTAAGTATTGGCATATCATCCATAAGAATCTCACCAGTAGTTTGTATTAGGCCTCCTACAAGCAATTTCATAAGAGTTGATTTTCCTGCTCCATTTGGTCCTAGAAGTCCAATAAAGCTTGGACTTCCCATTTCAAGTGAAACCTCCTTTAAGGCTCTTTTACCACCTTTATAATCCATATTTAAATTTTTAATTGAGATTTTCATATTCTTCTTATCCTTTCTTTCCTTCTTTTTTAAATATTATTTTTTACTATATCTCTATAGCTGGTATATGTTATATAAAAATAAGCTATATAAACTACAACAAATATCAAAGCTGTAATTAATGTTGAAAATCTAATATTCATTTGACCATAAGAGTTAATTTCTTTATTAACTACCGTAATCCCAACAATGGAATGGATTAATGCTAAGATCATAGGAAGGCTGAAATATATCAAGGTTTGAATAAATATTGTTTTATTTATCATGTTCTTATTTACACCAATCCTTTTTAATGCTCTATACCTTTCCATACTATCACTGACTTCTGATAGCTGCTTAATAGACAATATAGCCATGCTGGTTATTAACAATACCGCACCTAAATATAAGCGAATAAACAATGCTCCTGTTGATGATCTCTTTGTCATAGAATAAATATCATCCTTAGAATAAGCATCTATGATTGGAAGATTTAAACTTTCGTACTCTCCAGATCTATAATCTTTCTGGATCTTATCGTACTTTTTATTGTTTTCTTTTCTGTTTTCATCTGTATACATTACATTAAGTACTGATTTAGAAACTTTATAGCCTGATAGAAACTCATCATTTATTACTATTGTGCACTCATTATTTGTAACATTAAAATCTTCAAGATTTCCTCGTATAACTTCATGATTTTTAACAGTAAACTCTTCACCTTTAATCTTAACTTTGTTACTACTTTTTAACTTTTCATTAATTGGTCCAACTAATTTATTTAAGTTTGATAAAATCAATACCTCATCCTTATTTAAATTTACTTCTTTCTCTCCTTTTAATTTTAATATTTCATTATACTCAGATATTTTTACAAAACTTCCACCAAACACATCAAAGGCTTTATCTTCGGTTCCAAATAAATCTTTCAAATCTATAATCGGAACATATTCATTGTAAATTGCATATTTTTCATTTCCATCTTTTTTAAAATTAATCTTATTAAGCGCATCTTCTACATTATTAATTTCATCGTTGGTATACAAAATCACACTAGCATCAAAAGGTGCTAGTTTTACGAATCCTGCTTCATAACCTTTTTTAAGACCGATTCCTGTAGTTAATGCAAGTATTGTAATAAATAACATCAAACATATTACTGACATTGATATAAAATTTGTATTAATTTTGCTATATATTTGTTTTACAATAAATATATTAACTCCCTTAAAGTATGCCTTTTTATTATTACTTATTATATATAATATGATTCCAGATAAACTAAAGAAAAATAGTACTGTGCCTGCTATTAGAAAGACTAATGCTGGTATGATAATAGAATCCCACAAATATAAATTCATATCTAAGAAAGTTTTATATGTAAATGTTAGTGATGCCACACTTAATATAAATGATGTTAAATATATAAATGGATTTTTAAATTTCATATTTTCATTTCTTTTATCTGCTACCAATAAATCAATTATTTTGTATTTAGAAATGATAAATATATTAAATATAATTACAAGTAAAAACATTATTCCAAAACATAATATAGTCTTACCTATAGCATTTATTGAAACTATAAATCTATATCCATCCATTGAATCATCAAACAACTTTAATATAAAAGTAGATAAAACTTGTGATGTTACTATTCCTAATATAAGACCAGCAATTAAAGATATTCCTCCTACCATAAAGGTTTCTGTCACTAAAATTCTAGATATTTTTCTTTTTCCCATGCCTAAAGTCATATATATACCTAATTCTTTTTTTCGTTTCTTTATTAAAAAATTATTTGCATATAATATTAAACTGCCCAATATAACTGATACAAACATTGATATAGCAGATATTGTCTCAATTAACTTATCCATATAATTTGCAGTCGATGATTCCATATCAAAAAGTGCCTTTTGTGAATCTATTGAATTAAAACTATAAAATATGCAGACAGCTAATATTAATGTTAAGAAATATATAGTATAATCTTTATAACTCTTTTTTATATTGTCATAAGCTAGCTTAAAATACATCATTATCACCACCTCCAAAAGGGCATATCACTTCTATGATTTTATTTTTATCCTTAACTAATCAGTATTTTTTAATTTCATCTCATGTAACTTATTTTATATGAAGCTATTTATTTCATCAATTTAACTATATTTCATTAACATTACATTTTTGTTATCTTAGTACAAACAGTACTAATTCCATAAAAAATTTACTTATAATAAGTCTTTTAAATTCATATTTAAATAATTTAATCAATATTTAAATCCTCCTCTTTAAGATTGCATGAATCTAAGAAATCCTGCCATGAGATTTTTTCTTTTGAGCTATTTTCATATAATTTAGCTAAAATTTCATCCATTTTATCTTCACCGCCGACAAGCTCAGATGCCTTTAAAATTTGAAGTGGCAGCTTTGAATATAAACATACGCTTCTATCCTCTCCCTTAACCTTTTCAATATATTTTTCTGACAATGAATTTAAATATTCTGGATGCCTATAATAAAAATTCTTTTCACTATCATTTACATTCGCCTTCCAATTGTCTACATAGTTTTTTTGAGCATATTCTTCTCCATAGTTTTCCTTAGCAATTCGATAGGTAGTATATACTGCAAGTCCTTCAGCAGACCAATTTTCATTATTACCATGCCATCCAACAGTCTCCACTCCAAACCATTGATGAGCAACTTCGTGAGCTAATACTTCAGCACCTGAAGGTCCTTTTAATGCATTACTTAAATTTTCATCACTGAAACAGTTTTCTGTCATAGTGCTATAATTGGGCATTCCTAATCCTCCTGGAAATAATGCTGTTTTCTCTACTATTTTTAATGGATTATTTTCAGAAACTTTTTTCAGCTTACCATAATGCTTAGTACAATAATCTATAGTATATTTCATTACTTTTTCAGCATTCATTTTTTTCATATTATCCCCATGTTTACTACTATAGTAAAATTGCACTGGCATTTCTTTACTTCCTAGCTGCTTCATAACATAGTCCCCTGCCATTAAATCAAAACGAGTTCCTTTAAGTTTAACAAGCCAAGTTTTTTTATCACCCTCTTCTGAAATTAACTTAGTAATATCACCTGTAATATTAGCAATTTCTTTGCCATTCTCATCCATCTGACATGGATTTATTATTGGCATAAGAGCTGAAGGCATTGTAAGCTCAGCTGTAATATTTGAATTATCTTTGCTATCTGTAACCTGAATTTCAGGAGTAATTTCTTTACTCATTAAATCTATATATCTATCACTAATAGTTGTATCTAGAATATCATCACTTACCATATAAAAAATCTTAGGCTTTCCTTCGTATTCCATAGTTACATTAATATTTTTCCCAACAGGCATAATAAATTCAGCATTAGCTTCTAATGTGTCCAATTTTTTTAAAGGAACAACTTTATCATTTATTTTTACTACTCTAATAGCATATCCTGGATTAAGCTTCAATTTACACTTCTGCTCACTATCACTTAGATTATTAAAAGAATATACCGCCTTTGCAGAAAGACTTCCCTTACTTCCATCAAATGAAATCTTAAAATCACTGTTTAATAATTGAAGCTCTTTATTCACCTTATAACGATTATCCTCTGATTTATCTTTAAATATTTCAAGCAAATCAACAATTTGATTCTTAGATAATATATAGACATCTGGTTGATTTACAAAGGCATAGGCTGCTTCACTTATCATTACCACAGCAATTAGAGGAATATAAATTATTCTTTTAGAATTATAAAATATAGAGGCAAATAATCCTTTACCATAAATACGTATACCTAATATCGAAATTAACCATACTCCTCCAAACATTAAAAACCAAAATAATCTATTATGCTCCATTAAGCGAAATACTTCTGTATTACTGAAATAATCTGAAAGTTCTGGAACTGCAGGCTTTATCCAACGCATAATATTACCAATAGGAACACGTTGAAATAAATTAGGTAAGACAAGTACAATAAATACAGCAGCGCTAAGATCTACTCTTTGAAAAATCTGATACAAAGCTGAAGCTGCCAAAATTGACAACATCACAGATGGGAGAATTAAAAGAAAGAAACTATTCCAATACGTATATCCATCAAAAACGCTTCCCATTTTTGTAATTGTATATGGATAATAAACTATAGCTTCAATAGAAACAGTAATAATTGCTGATATCTCTATAGCAATTAATTTTACTGCATTTAGAACTAATGGCGATATAATGCTGCTCAATAATATCTCCGTTTTATACTTACGTCCTTGACCAAACTCAAGAAAAGTCAGCATAGCAAATAAAATTCCTCCAATTAGAGCGCCGGCAACAGTTGGGTTTCCAATAAAGTGACCTGTTATTGTTTCATCCAGCATGCCATCATTGTACAATTTATAACCAGCCATTGGGGAAAACATAGTTAATATCATTATTAAATAAACAATTTTTGAATGGAAAATACGTTTTAATTCCACCCTTAAATATGAAAGAAATTTCATGATTAATTCACCTCCTTACCTAGTTCTTATATGTTATTTTTTACAATATTTTTATACCCTATATATGTTGTATAGAAATATCCTGCATATACTAGAATAAACATTAAAGCCGTTATTAACGCTGAAAATCTAATATCTATTTGATTAAAATTGCTTATCTCTTTGTTAACTACAATAATGCCAACAATTGAATGAACTAATGCAAGAATTACTGGAAGGCTGAAATATATTAAGGTTTGAAGAAAGATGGTTTTATTTATCATTTTTTTATTAGCACCAATTCTCTTTAAAGCTTTATATCTTTCTATACTGTCACTAGCTTCTGATAATTGCTGAAGTGATAATACAGCCATACTTGATATCAAAAATATCATACCTAAATATAAACCAAGAAATAATTCAGAAGTTGAAGAACCCTTTTCCCTAGAATAAATGCCATCCTTTGAATAGGCATCCATATGCGGGACATCCATACTTTCGTACTTCCCACCAATCAAAGAATTATTATGAATCTCTTCATATTTTTCATTGTTTTCTTCTCTATTTTCATTAGTATACATTACATTAAGCACTGATTTATAGATTTTACTATCTAGCAAAAACTCATCATTTATTACTATAGTGCAATATTGTTCTGCCATTATAGAGGTTTCAAGATTTTCTTGTAAGGCCTCATGATTTTTAGATATATACTCCTCTCCTTCAATATTAACTTTATTGCTATGCTTTAATTTTTCATTAATTAGATGAACTAATTTGTTATAATTTGATAAGAGTAAAACCTCATTACTATTTAAATTAATTTCCTTTTCACCTTTTAGTTTTAATATTTTATTATAATCAGATATTTTTACAAAGCTTGCTTTATAACTTTTAAAAGCATCATCTTCAGTTTTAAATAAATCCTTAATTTCTACTGCTGAAGCATATTCATCATAAGTTGTATATTTTTCATTTTCACTTACTTTAAAATCAATTTTACTAAACACTTCATCTAAAGAAATATCTTTACCCTGAGGGTATATGATCACACTAGCATCAAAAGGTGTTATTTTTTCAAGGCCTGCTTCATAATTTTTCTTAAGACCTATTCCTGTAGATAATACAAGTATTGTAGTAAATAGCATTAAACATATTACTGACATTGATAAAAAATGTGTATAAAATTTGCTATTTACCTGCTTTATAACGAATATATTCAATCCCTTGAAATATACCTTCTTATTTTTATTTAAAAAATATGATATAACTCCAGATAAACTAAAAAAGAATAAAACTGTACCTATTATAGAGAGTGCTAATACTGGAGTAAACATAAGATCTCTTGAATCTATACCTATCTTTAACAAAGTTTTATATGAAAATGCTAATGACATTACACTTAATAAAAATGTTACCAAATATATATATGGATTTTTAAATTTCATTTTTTCATTTTTTCTATATGCCGAAAGTAAGTCGATTATTTTGTACTTAGAAACAACAAATACATTAAAAATCATTACAAGTAAAAACATTATTCCAAAATATAATATAGTCTTTCCAATAGCATTTATAGAAACTGTAAATCTATATTCATTCATAGAAACATCGAACAGCTTTAAGATAAGAGTAGATAAGACCTGTGATGCTGGCATTCCCAATATAAGGCCTGCAACTAAAGATATAGAGCCTACTATGAAAGTTTCTGTTACTAAAATCTTAGATATTTTTTTCTTTCCCATTCCTAAAGTCATATATATACCTAACTCTTTTTTACGTTTTTTTATTAGAAAATTATTAGCATACAATATTAAGCTTCCTAGTATTACTGATACAAACATTGAAAAATAAGACATAGTAACTGTTAGTTTTTCTATGTAATTAGCATTTGACGATTTTATATCAAAAAGTGCCTTTTGTGAATCTATTGAATTAAAGCTGTAAAATATACAAACCGCTAATATTAATGTTAAGAAGTATATAGTATAATCCTTATAACTCTTTTTTATATTGCCAAAGGCCAGCTTAAAATACATTGTTATCATCACCTCCAAGAAGTGATATAACTTCTATGATTTTATTGAAGAATTCTTTTCTTGTATCCTTACCTCTTATGAGCTCATTGAAGATTCTTCCATCCTTAATAAAAAGTATTCTATGAGCATAGCTTGCTGTAAAAGAATCGTGGGTAACCATAAGTATTGTAGTTTTCAAATTATTATTTAAAATTTCAAACCTTTCAAGAAGCAGCCTCGCTGATTTTGAGTCTAGTGCCCCTGTTGGTTCATCAGCAAGAACTAAAGATGGATTAGTTACAATTGCCCTTGCTGAAGCAACTCTTTGTTTTTGCCCACCTGACATCTCATAAGGATATTTATTAAGTACTTGTCCTATTTCTAAATGCTCTGCTACTGCTTGTATTTCTTTATCTATTTTATAGGTGTCCTCTCCCTTTATTGTTAAGGCTAAAGCAATATTCTCATAAGCTGTAAGTGTATCCAATAAATTAAAGTCCTGAAATATAAAACCTAGCTCATTTTGCCTAAACCTATCTAATTCTTTTGATTTTAACCTTGTAATGTCATTACCATTTATCAATATCTTTCCTGCAGTAACACTATCAATAGTTGATATACAATTAAGAAGGGTAGTTTTGCCACTTCCAGAAGGCCCCATTATTCCAACAAACTCTCCCTCATCTACTTTAAAGCTGATATTATCTATTGCCTTTGTTAAATTCCCTTTATTGCCATAATACTTTTCAATTTTTTCTATATCTAATATGTTTTTCATCTATAAATTCTCCCTTTTCTTTAATCCTTTAAGAATAACAACTTAAAAATTTGATGTATATTTTGTTATGTATTCTTTGTATCAGAATTGTTGTCATTTAATCTTACTGTTTTATTATTCTTTATTTATTTTATAGTTACTCATATTTTTAACTTCGCTTCACATAACTTATTGTATATGATTCTATTTCTTTCATCAATTTAACTACATTTCATTAAAATTACATTTTTGTTACATTAGTATAAAAATTCTTAATAAATGCTTTTAAGTTTGTTTTGACTATTGCTTTGGATTTTACAAAGCATTACAAAAACTTTTATTCCAAATTATCTAGTACATTCATAAAAATAAAAAAGGAATACTCGAAGCTCTTATGGCTCTATGTATTCCTTTTAATTAGCTATAATTCTATCAATATAAATCATGAAGGCCCAGTTAATGGAATTGCTCTATCAATTGCTATTGCAAATTCTTCATCCATTTGACTTGCTGTTTTTAGTCATCCTCCTAATTTTTTATCATGGTCATGTAATAATATATGCTGTCTACTGGATTACTTAATTCTGAATAAGCATTTCCGAGCTACGCTCCATAAGCATATGGTTCAAATCTTTCAATTATATCTGAATTTTCCCTCTTTGTATATTTTAATATATCACTACAATTCTCTATAAATAGGCGAGTCCAAAGATTCAAGCCGTGGAAGTGATATCCTTAATCTACGTGCTTCAGCAAGTGTATCTCGTACAAATATCACATTACTTTCAGCTTTTAGATTTTCACTCCCGCTAGCACTTCTCATTATTTCTCTTGGCAGCTTACCTTCAGCCAATGCTAATTTCATTACAAAAGCCACAAGACCTGTTGGTAAATTCACTGCAATATTTGTTAATAAACTTACCTTAGAACCTTTAGCATCCATCAATGAAATGATTTCTCTCAATATTAAAACAAAATCTTTAAAGGCATTCGCAGAATTAAATAGATTATTAAGTGAACCTACTTTTGATGCTGCAGACATCATGCTTGCATTAGTAATGAAGTGAAACCATAGCCAATTACGCATATCTTTCTTTTCAGATATACCAAAACCTGCATTTTTAAATAAACGAGCTACCATGTCATATCTAGATTTATTAGTAGTATTATCAATGAAGCCCATAAATATGTTTTTCATAAACCCACCCTCTAATGTGTTTTTATTTATAAAAGATCCACCGGCTCCCGGGAATCCCCAAACGACTTGCTCTTTTGGTATTGATCCAATTGAATTCAATGGCTCATCAATAATATTATTAAATATTAACACAGTTGAATTATTAACAAGTGGTTCTAACCAATTTATTATATTACTTAATTGATTATGATTTACACTAATCATAATCAAATCAAAATCATGATTAGATGACAGTTCTTCTATCATTTTAATTTTCCAAGATTTATTTACTAAATCACCTTTTCTATTCTTTCTACCATCTAATATCTTTAAATTCACTATATCGCCATACTGATTGATCCTTCCTGAACGCACATAAAATGTAACATCATTGCCTGCTTGTTCTAAAGCCCATCCATATTGTGTTGAAATTACTCCTCTGCCTATCATTAAAATTTTCATTATATTCCCTCCTATTGTACATGTGTTGTTTAAAATTCAAGTGTATGTTAATATAATATTTGATTACTCATAAAGCTACAACCAATAGATTTTTAACTGTGTTGTGTAAGCAACATTTTATAAAATCTGTTGTGTTCATAAAGGAGATTAAAGATAAATTATGAATGAAAAAGACCCACGAGCAGTAAGAACAAAAAATTTGATTAAAGAGTCTTTTGTCAAATTACTTGAGGAAAAAGACTTTAAATATATAACAATTAAGGATATTACAACCAAGGCAACTATAAATAGAGCAACTTTTTATGCTCATTATTTAGATAAGTATATTTTGCTAGAAGAACTTGTTATAGATTGTTTTGAAGAAATGTTACCAGCAGAAATTTTAAGTGCTACAGATTTAGATGAAGAAATTATAAAGGAACTTATTTTATTCCTTTACGAATACAATATCTCATTTTATGAAAAGCGCAAAATTGATTCCACATCTATAGCTTCTACTGTAGATAATTTATTAAAATATAAAATAGAAAATCTTATTGAAAAAATATTAACTGGTATGGTAGTTAGAGATGAGTTAGATTCTAAAGACACAAATATATTAGTCAAACTAATTTCCTCATCAGTATATAGTTGTGCTCAATATTGCTACTTTAGTAAAAATGATAAAGAATATAATATTGAAAAAACACAGGCCTTTATTATGAACGGTATAAAAGCTGTTAGCTTACACACTTTGATATAAGCTAACTTACATACTATATATTGCAAATTGACCCTGTGAATATTTTGTGTTTTATTTGAACGCTATTCACATAATACAAAAAACCACGATTACTTGTAAACAGCTATTTAAGCTTCATACAAATGATCGTGGTTTATGGTGGAGACGCAACAATTTTAATAATACTTATTAGGTGCATCTATTCTAAAGAAATCCAAATCTTTTATCTGGTCTATTTGTCTTATATCATCTAGTACCCATCTCTTCTCTGTTCTTATAAATTTCCAATATTCTTCAAAGTAATCATTTGTTGAGGATTTTTCATCTATTATCTTGTTAGTTTCCTCATTTATTGTATAATCCCTACATTTTGCCTTTATATGAACCCATATATAATCTTTATCAATTCCGCCTAAATCCTGTAGACCTATAGGTATTGCATCTATCAGAACCGTATTTTCAAGAATGTTTTTTTCTTTTGACAACTTCATTTCTTCAGTTTGAAATTTATGTTTACCATACAAATATTCGCTCATATATTCCTTTGCTAACTCTTGATTTCTTTCTCTCCATGCAATTTGTATCATATAAAAGGCATCCTTTATGTCTTTCATTAAATTGTCATAGTTCCAATGATCATCACATTTAGATAAATTCTCTATTACTGAAATACTTTTATACTTATTTTTAGTTAGCCTTACTTTTCGAACAATTATCGGTACAAAAATAATAACCAAAATTAATATTCCTATAATTATTATAATATCTATAAAATCAGGCCTTTCTGTTGATCTCATAGTTGACCAATGTCTATGAGATAAGCTACTACTATGCAATGTACTGGCATTGGATGTACTACTGTTGGATGAACCTGATCCTCCCCCTCCTGCTCTTGCAAATGCAATTGTTTGTCCACTAAATATAAAAACTATTAGTAATACCCCCAATATATTTTTAATAAAATTACCACACTTAATCTTTTTCATAATTCTCCTATAGATATACAAAAATAATTTTACCTTATATGTATTATTTTACTAAATATAAGACTAATGTTAAATAGCATTCTAAATTAATTTCATAAAAATAATAGCTACATTACTGTCCTTGAGCTTTAATCATCCTTATAATTCCATATATTATGGTAGCAAACATAATCCCTATAATTGCTACCATCATTCCACCGCCTACTCCGGTCATTTTTCCCATGGCAGTTTGTATACTTTCCCATGTAAGTATACTAAGCATATATGATATCTCAAAATCAATTAAAAGCATTAGCTGTCTTCCAACCTTATATAAAGCTTCAACATTTTTTTCCGTAACTGAAACAGGATAATTATAACACCTAGGAACTTTGGATAATACAGATAGAAGCAAATGCATACCTACACTTAATCCAATTATTCCAAATAAGCTAGTTTTCTTTCCGAAACTATCTGGAACTCCTGAGAAATTAAAATGAGTCGGAATAATTTCAGGTATACTACTCCAGCTTATTTTTAAATATATTATTACAAATACAATAGGCACTGTTGATATTAAAATTAAAGTTCTATCTTTCCATGTTAATGGAATTTTAAGTTTAGGTCTCTTTTTACTATTCAAATAATTCGCCTCATTACTCATATGATTTAGTGCTATTTATATAATTTTTTAACTTTATCACCTAAATTGCTCCAGGTAATCCTAATTCTTTAAACAGACTATTCAATCTCTTTTGTTCATTTTAAAGTTACTTATTTATAACATCTATTTACTGCTTCTAACAATCTTTGCAAGGCAACTTCAAGCACATTAGACGGACATGCTAAATTAATTCTTTCAAAGCCTCTTCCTTCATCTCCAAAAACATATCCTTCATCAAGAAAAATCATAGCTTCTGTTGTCATAAATTTTTCTAGAGCCCTATGATCTTTCTCTAAATTTCTAAAATCCAGCCATTGAAGATATGTGCCTTCTAAATTAACAACCTTAATTTCAGGTAAGTGTGTCTTCACAAAATTTTCTACAATCTTTTTATTTCTATCTAAAACCTGAATTAATTCATCAAGCCATTCTTCACATTCATTATAAGCAATTTCACATGCCTTATAACCAAATATATTAAGCCCTGAATTTCCAGAAGCAGTTCTCTTTTCACTTGCTATTTTATCTTTTATTATTTTATTTGGAACAAGGATATTAGAAGTTTGAAGTCCTGCTAAATTGAAAGTTTTACTTGGTGCAGTGCATATAACTGAATTGTTTGCAAATTCCTCTGAAATACTTGCAAAAACTGTGTGCTTAAAGCCAGGCATTATTAAATCAAAGTGAATTTCATCAGATACTATGAGCACATTATTATCTATGCATATCTTCCCTATCTTTATTAATTCCTCTTCACTCCAGACACGTCCAACTGGATTGTGTGGATTACATAAAATCATCAATTTGGTGCTTTCTAATTTTGCTTTTTTTTCTAGATCTTCGAAATCTATCTCATAATGATCCTCGCAAAGCATTAACTGACTTTTTACCACCTTTCTTTTATTATCCTCAATTGCCTTATAAAATGGATAATATACCGGTGTCATAATAAGCACACCATCTTCCTCTTTTGTAAGTGCCCTAACTATTGTATATAGTGCTGGAACTACTCCAGAAAATTCTACAATCCATTCCTTTTTTATTTTCCAATCATGCCTCTTTTCCATCCAGTTGCATACTGCTTTATAATACTTATCTGTAGCCTGAGTATATCCCAAAATACTTAAATCCAAATATTTCTTTAATCCATCTATAATTTCTGGTGGATTTTTAAATTCCATATCTGCAACTGAAAAGGGCACTATATCATCAGCAACCTTCTCATTAATCCTGCTCATCAAATTCCACTTAATAGCTCCTGCATCTTTTCTGCTTACTAAAGTTTCAAAATCATATCTCATTTATTAACCTCCTCGTATTATGGAGCCAATCTTGTTCTATCTCTTGGTATTAAACTGGCTTCTCTAACATTTTCTAATCCTAAAAGTTTAGCTGTTATTCTCTCAAGTCCTATAGCTAGCCCTCCATGTGGCGGCATTCCATACTTAAAGTTTGAAGTATAGCTTATATAATTCTCAGGATTCAATCCCTTATATTTTATATTTTCTATTAGCATATCATATTCATGTATCCTTTGACCACCCGTTGTAATTTCAATTCCTCTAAATAGTAAATCAAAACTATGAGTTTCATCCTCACCACAAGGCATTGTATACATTGGTCTTTTCTTTCTTGGATAATTAGTTAAAAATATAAAATCACTGTTATAATTTTCTTTTGCATACTTACAAATTAATTTTTCTCCTTCTGGGTCAATATCTCCATCTAAGCCTGTTTTACCATATTGTTTTTCTAATACTTCAATGGCATCACTAAATTTCATCCTTGGTATTTTTGTTTCAATTTGAGGAACTTCAGCATTTAAAATATCTAAATATTTTTTCCCCTCGTCTAATACTCTTTGCAATATGAATTTTAATAAGTTCTCTTCCAAATTCATCAAATCTTCTTCATTTTCAATAAATCCCATTTCTAAATCCATACTTATATATTCATTTAAATGCCTATTGGTATTATGCTCTTCTGCCCTATAAACATGCCCTATTTCATAAACTCTCTCAAAACCTGCTCCAACCATCATCTGCTTATAAACTTGAGGACTTTGTGCCAAGTATGCTCGTCTTTCAAAATACTCAACCTTAAATAATTCTGTTCCTCCCTCTGCTCCTTCCTTTACAAGCTTTGGAGTAGATATTTCTGTAAAATCTTCATTATTTAAAAATTCTCTAAACCCTTGGGTTATTATATTCTGTACTTTAAATATTGAATTAACTTTAGCATGCCTTAAACTGAGCATTCTATTATTTAGCATCGTATCTAAGTTAACATCAAGGTTTTTATTATTTATTTCAATTGGTAATTCACTTAAAGCGCTGTTAATAACCTCTAATTCTTCAGTATACACCTCAAACATATTAAATTTGTTTTCATTTTCATTGATGATTCCAATAATTCTTATTACACTTTCCAGCCTGATTTCATTTATTTTAAATTTATCATTATCAATTACACATTGCACTAATCCGCTTCTATCTCTCATTATAATGAATGTTATTGATTTTAATCTTTTTATTCGATACACCCAGCCTTTAATTTCTACTTTTTTATTTATATAATTCTTTAATTCATTTATCATTATTCTTTTCATACATAATTTCTCCTTTATAATACTACTAATTCAAAAAGCCCCTTGAGTCAGCTAAACTCAAGGGGCAAAAATTATTTTCGCGGTACCACCCTTTTTGACTTATTATTAAACCTAGAATTTGTGAAGAATAAAATTAAATGGGCCCATTTATTAAAAAAAGCTCCCACTTCATTTTATAGAAGTGAAAGCTATATCTTCACGGTGCCATTCTACTTTGACAAAGGTATAATACTAAGTCATCTTTAACCTTTTAACGGAGGAGTCCGGCTTATCCTACTAAAATTTCTTTTTCATATTTTAATAAATTTCAGATAAGCTTCTTCAGGATGTCTTCAATATAAATTTTCTCATAGAGCTCCCACCAGCCTCTACTCGCTTAAGATACTAATATTATATTTACTCTTCCTTTCATAGAAGTTAAAAATTTCTTTTTTTATATACTACTCTTTATAAAATTAATTGTCAATACATTATATAAATTATCATTATATGTTCATTTAAATACACAAATCAAATGCAGATACGTGGTTTAGCTTAATATTTTTTTATAAGTATCTACGATACTATTATATTTAAGACAATTTTTATGCTAAAATATATAAAAGAAACTAAGGAGATTTATTATGATACTTAATTCTATACATCATATTGCAATTATTGCTTCAAATTATGAATTATCAAAGAATTTCTATGTGAATATATTAGGCTTTCAAATTATTCGTGAAAATTATAGAAAAGATAGAGATTCATATAAGTTAGATTTAAAAATAGGCGACAGTGAAATCGAACTTTTTTCAATGCCTAAAGCCCCTAAAAGACCTTCATATCCAGAGGCTTGCGGATTAAGACACCTTGCTTTCCATGTAGAAAACATTGACCATATAATTGAAGAGTTAAATGCCAATGGGATTGAAACAGAGCCAATTAGAATAGATGAATATACTGGTCAAAAATTCACTTTTTTTAGCGATCCTGATGGATTACCATTGGAATTGCATGAATAGCATATTATCATTATATTTATAATAAGTTAAAGAAATAAGAAAAATAATGATAGGAACTAAATCAATTTTTGGTTCTATGTTTATACATTAACTAAAAATTCATATGAATATAAAACTATACTAAATATAATAGGGATGATAGTAAAATCATCCCTATTATGATTATAAGTATTTTATTACATTGCTTTGCCTGGCATTATTGCATCTATTATACCAATAGCTAAGGCTGCCAAGATTGCTCCAATTATAGATACGCTCATAGTTGGAACAAAAAATTGTGCTACATACAGTATAATAGCAGCTATAACAAATCCCTTTATACCTCTTCCAAATGGAGATGCATCAACTCCCATGAAAGCCTCTACTAAATAATCTAATATACTAATTACAAGTGCTGCTATTAAATATGACCACATACCAGAAATACTAAATCCTGGTGTAAAGAATGATACTATTGCTAAAATTACTGCTGTTAGAACTAATCTTCCTATCCAGCTCCAGATACTTTTACTATTAAAATTTTGTTTTGTAGAATGGTCCTTATCATGTACCATAATTAAATACCTCCTTAAATTAGAAATAACTTTTTCTTGGGTACACATATATTGTGCCCCGATAATAAAAATATATGATATTTTTAATTTAATTTAATTTGACATATTGAAATGGTACATAACTTTAATTTCACTTGCAAAAAATACATATGTAATAATTTATATACTTTTAAGCTTTAACTTTCTTTATATTTAGTCTGGCTTTCTCGAATTTAATAAAGTAATACTTAGTATCTCCGGCATATTAAATATTCTTATTAACGGTTTACTATGTCCAATTCCTCTGCTGACAATCATCTTTTTATTATTGTCTTCGTATATGCCACTGCTATATTTAGGGAAAAATTTTCTTTCAGGAGAAAGCAATGCTCCTAAAAAAGGTAATCTAATCATTCCTCCGTGAACATGCCCAGACAAAATTAAATTTACATTATATTTTATATACTTTTCGAAATATAATGGATTATGCGCAAGTAATATATTATATTCCTCTTCCTTACATCTCTCTAGCACTGGAGCAATTACCTCATCCAAATCTACTAATGGCTTATTTCTTATTTTATAAAACTTAAGAGGAACATCAATTCCATAAATATTTAAATTATCTTTCTTCCGTCTTAGAACTATTTTTTCATTTTTTAATATTTTAATACCTAATTTATTTAATCTATCTAGAATTAGCTTTAAGTCACTTTTTGCTAAACGCTGTTCATGATTTCCTACAATATAATATATCTTATATTTTTTGCTCAATACTTGTGCTAATTCCAAAAATCTATCAAATTTTTTGTCATACTTATTAACCATGTCTCCTGTCATAACAATAATATCAGGCTTTTGATCTTCAACTTTTTTAACAATTTTATTTGTGTTTCCAATAAATGAATGACTATGAAAGTCTGATAAATGAACTATTTTAAAATTATTAAATTCTTTTGGTATTTTATCACTTTTAATTTCATATTTAGATACTCTTATTAGTTTGTTATCTAAATACACTCCTACTGCTAATAAAAATAATGCCGCTAATACTGTTAGTCTTTCAATCATTTATTTTTCTTACCTTTCTTAAAATAATAAATATATTTTACCACAAAATAAGAGCTTACTTTATGTAAACTCTTAAAATCACATTTACATTTATATATTTTTTTATTCCCGCCAGCTTTTATCTTTGCCTCCTCTTTATCAAATTTACACTTATACCCTTTAAACCTGCATGTTTCCTATAAATATTTATCTATTTTTATAGGAAAATTCTTTCATATGAAGATATTTTTCTTTGTACATATATTCATAGCTAAATATATTAATATAAACAAATTTACATAGAAATATTCAAACATATTTTTATAGCTTTATATGAAGTAATAGAAGCGGAGGCAGACTATAACTTAATCTGCCTTTATAATTTTTATATCTATAAAATAACTCTTATTCTTTAAAAGTAAAACCTTAATTTTCAAATCTCATGTCTAAGATCATCAATTAGATTATCAAAACTCCTTGCTATATTATTTATTAGTTCAATTTCATTCCCATTAAAAAATTTCATCTTTTTTATTATTTCATGTCCAAAACTTTCAATATTGTTCATACTGGCTGAAAAAATTTCTTTAGATCCTTCTTCCTCTATATCAATAAGATCATTCCAAAATAATAATGGTAAGATCAGAATTTCCAATATAGGATATGCTATACTGAAAATGTCTAATATTTTCATATCGTTATCATAATAAAACAATGTTAAAACTTCTCCTGCTACCTTCAGTGGATCGTCTTTGTTTTCTTTTTTACATAAAATCAATTCAACTACACTTATGATTTTATTAGTAACAAAACTTTTTACATCTCCTGGTAGGTCAGTTATTACAGCTTCTGAAAATTTATTAATTATTTTTGAAAATTTTGCTTCATTAGTTTCTTTTCTTAATTTTCCATTACCATCTAAAAGTATATTAATCTTATGATAATCAAATGGATTAAGTTGAATTTCTGTTTCAATATAATGTTTTTCCCCTGCAATTGAATTAAACAAACAGCTTACATAATCATATTTTGCATTTATAGCTGTTATTTTAAACTTATTCCTATTTATATCCGCCTCATACATCTTTATAAATTCATTAGAAAATCCTTGTCCGTTAACAGATACACATTCACTTACCTTAGGAGACAATATAGCTGCATATTGAGCCTTATTACCTCCCTTTGAATGCCCAGTGATAGTTATATTGTTACATTTAAGTCCATTTATATAATTTAAGGCATCAATTTGCTCCTGTGTTTCATTTTCATATGCTCCCATTCCATTATCCTTCCACTCACTTTTCGATACCGTTCCCTTGAATACAACTGTACTATTACTTTCATCATCTATAAAGCATGCATATTTAACTCCATTTTCATCTCGGCTAATATCTTTTATTTTTAATTTTCCAAGATTAGGCTTCTTTATAATTTGCTTAAATATTTCTATACGTTCACTTTTCTCCAGCTGTATTGAACAATCTCCCATTATTTTAATATTTTCAGGAAAATTCTCAGCATTCATTAAATCATATATTATATTTATAAGAAATTCATCCTCCCCAGAACTCCAATCTAAATATATAAAACTATCTAAAAGTATTAATTCATCATAACTTAACTTCCCCACTCTTCCTCCATATTATATATATTATATATATTAATAGTATTTACACTACCAAGATATTCAATTTCACAAAAAAAGCTAATATATTTAATTTAACTTACCAATTGTAAAATGATTGCATTTCATTATCAATTGATAGTATGTACTAACTCTATTTTTCATTGACTTTCACTATTTTTAGGTATATTATAATGTTAATTTGTTTTATCAACTGATAAAGCTTTAATTGAGTTTGGAGGTATTTTATATGAATTCAAAAGTTAAAGTTGCTAGATTGTCATTGCTTTCAAATAGCACTTTAATAATTCTCAAATTGATTGTCGGACTCACGACTGGTTCAGTAAGCATAATATCAGAAGCTATACATTCAACTATGGATTTACTAGCTGCTATAATAGCTTTCTTTTCTGTAAAGATATCTGATAGGCCAGCTGATGATATACATCCCTACGGTCATGGGAAAGTTGAGAATATTTCAGGGGTAATTGAGGCACTTCTCATACTGGCCGCTTCAATTTGGATAATAATTGAAGCAATAAGAAAAATAATTAATCCTGGTGAAATGGAGTCTGTAGGCTTTGGATTTATTGTCATGTTCATTTCTTCTGGTATAAATTATATTGTATCAAGAGAATTATACAAAGTTGCTAAACAAGAAGATTCTATAGCATTGGAAGCTGACGCGCTACATTTAAAAACAGATGTTTATACGTCACTTGGCGTTGGAATTGGATTACTCCTTATATGGATAACCAAATTAAATTATCTAGACCCTATTGTTGCAATTTCAGTTGCAATCTTTATATTAAAAGAAGCTGTTGAATTATTAATCTCTGCATTCAATCCGCTCTTAGATGTAAAGCTATCTAACGATGAAATTGAAATTATAAAGAATAGCATAAACAAATTTTCTGCAGTGTTTTGTAATTATCATGATTTTAAAACAAGAAAATCTGGGCGAATTAGATATGTAGATTTGCATCTTGTATTTCCGGAAAATATGACAATTAAAGATGCTCATGATATATGTGATAAAATTGAAAATGACATAGAAAAATCATTAGCTCATACTGAAATTATGATTCACTTAGAGTCATCGGAAAGTAATTCCAATTGTAATCAATGCAATAAGAAGTGTAAATAAAAAAACAAATAAAAATTATGTAAAATAGCCTGCAAATTCTCATCTCATAAGAATCTGCAGGCTATTATTATATTGAAAAAATTTTTTCACGAAATCATTTATTCGAAAATATTATGCAAATAATTTCATTATATATATAATTAATGCTGAAAGGGTTGCTGTAATTGGAATAGTCAAAATCCAAGCCCAAACTATATTTTGAGCAACTCCCCATTTTACTGATTTAAATCTTTTTGATGCTCCAACTCCCATAACTGTTGTTGAAATTATATGGGTTGTACTAACTGGCGCATGGAAAAATGTTGCTAAGAATATAACCGCAGCACCACCAGTTTGAGCTGCAAAACCATTTACTGGTGTTAACTTAGCCATTCCGCTTCCCATAGTTTTAATTATTTTCTTTCCTCCACTTGCTGTTCCAAGAGCCATAGCTATAGCACAACATGCTATAACCCATATGGGAACATCAAATGTACTTATAACTCCACCACTAAGTAATGCCATAGTTATAAGTCCCATAGATTTTTGTGCATCATTACCACCATGATTTAATGCCATAAACGCTCCTGCAAGAATTTGAAGTTTTAAAAATACTTTATTTATTATACCAGGCTTAAATGGTCTTAAAATCCAATTTAACGCTATCATCAAGAAATATCCTACTGTAAATCCTATTATAGGCGCTATAAATATCCATATTATTACCTCATTAAATAGATTATTCCACTTAACCACATTAAAGCTGCAATTATATGCTATTCCTCCACCAACTAGTGCACCAATTAATGCATGTGAAGAACTACTTGGAATACCAAAATACCATGTAATTATGTTCCATATTATTGCCGATATTAATACTCCTAATATAACCCATTGAGGCATATCATTGTGGCTCACAATACTTTCACCTACAGTTTTTGCAACTGCAGTTCCTGAAAATGCTCCAATAAAATTAAATATAGCGCATATAATTATTGCAGTTTTTGGTTTAAGAGCTCTAGTAGTTATTGAAGTAGCTACTGCAGTTGCCGTATCATGAAATCCATTAATAAAGTCAAATATCAATGTCATTATTACTATTAATATTGTTATAGTCATAGTACTAAGCATTCTTTATGACAACTCCCTCTACAATATTTGCAATCTTTTCACATTTATCTATAGTATTCTCTAATAATTGATATACTTCTTTCCATTTAATTATTTCTATTGGATCTTTTTCATTTCTAAATAATTCTCCAACTGTTTTTCTAAAAATTCGGTCTGCTTCACTCTCAAGCTTGTTTATAGTTATAACCTTCTCAAGAATATTATTTTTGCTTCCGATTAAGTGAAGTTCACCCATTAATCCCACAATATCTTTTGTGCATTTTATTAGCAAATCTGCTAAAAGCTTAGAACCTTCTGTACCTTCTGTAATGTTAAACATTACAAATCTATGTACAGTTGAATTTATTAAATCCAATATATCGTCTAATCTTTTAATTAGCTTGTATATATCTTCTCTATCAAATGGAGTTATAAAAGACTCATTTAATTGTTTAACTACAGTACCAACTAATTTATCTCCTATATGCTCCAATTCTTCAATTCTAACAGCATCATTTTCAATATTAGATAATGAATCTAGACTGCTCCTTAAAGTTTCTGCAGCTGCATCGACATTCTTAGCTGCATCAATAAACATCTTGTAGAATTTATCTTCTTTTGGATTTAAATTAAACATTATTATCACATCTCCCTATAAAATATAACCTTCGACAAATTATTAGTTAACACAATCCTGTACTAGTATATTCTATTTTAATAAAAATTTAAACTATTTTTAATAAAACTTAACCTAAATTTAATATTGCATCCTTTTCATTATAATATATTTCTTACCTATTTTTCCACATAAGTTATTTTATTGTTTTAGGAAATAATATTTTACGTTATTTAATTCCAATAAAGTTAATTAGTTTTTAAAATAACAATATCTTAACATACAATCTTTATTATTTTATAACTAAAAAATATCATTTAGAATAAATAGGTAGTTTTTCATACTTTATTATAATAAAATCCTAAAAATATTATATTTATTCTCAAAAATATAAGGGTTATCTCAAATTAAAATGCTTTCCTGAGATAACCCTTTTCCTTTAAATTCTAAACCTTAAACCTAATCATTACTCTTTTTGATTCTAGGGAAATATCTAGTATGAAGTAATTCATGTGCCTTATTACTTAATGGATGATCTAAATATTTCTCATAAATTGCAATAACTTCAGGATTTTCATTAGATCTTCTAAGAGTTTTAGATCTATCTATATTATTTAATCCCTCTGCTCTTTTTTCTAAAACTTCCTGCTTGTTTTTTCTTATTTTAGGCTGTCCACCACCACCGATGCAGCCACCGATGCAAGCCATTATTTCTATAGCATGGAAGAATTCCTCACCTGATCTTATTTTATCTAACATCTTAGCAGCTTCTTTAAGACCATGAGCCACACCAATTCTAAGCTTTATATCATCAACTTCAAGTTCACATATTCTAAAACCATCCCAGCCTCGAAGCTGTTCAAATTCTATATTATCTATTCTCTTTTTAGTTATATTTTCAAGAGCGGTTCTTGTAGCAGCTTCTATAACTCCACCTGTTCTACCAAAGATAATTCCAGCTCCAGTATACTCACCCATTACTGTATCTATCTCTTCATCTTCAAGATTTTTCAAATCTATTCCTGAATTCTCAAATATTTTTATAAGTTCTCTTGTTGTAATAACATAATCAACATCATAATTCATATCAACAGAGAATTCTGGTCTTGATGCTTCATATTTTTTTGCTATACAAGGCATAATTGCAACGGATGTTACCTCATCTCTTGAAAGTCCCTTTTCTTTTGCCCATATTTCTTTAGCAACTATGGCAAACATCTCCATAGGAGATTTTGCTGAAGAAGGAACCTCAAGCATATCTGCATAATTTTGTTCTATAAATTTAATCCACGATGGGCAACATGAAGTTAAGATTGGAAGTTTAACACTCTCATCCCCAGCTAAATGTCTTTCTAATCTGTCTTGAAGCTCTGCCGCTTCTTCCATTATAGTTAAATCAGCACCCCAAGCAGTATCAAATACATAATTTACGCCTAATTTTCTAAGACCTGCTGCTATTTTCTTTTCTACATTGTCTCCTGGTTCAAATCCAAAAGCCTCACCTATAGCAACTCTAACAGCTGGTGCCATTTGAGTTATTACTACTTTATTAGGTGTAGCTAAATCTCTAAGAAATAAAAGTGTATTATCACCAACACTTATAGCATCAACAGGACATGCAGATACACATGCACCACAGTGAGTACATCTATTATAATCTATTACATGTCTCTTCTTTAATTCTCCATCTATGCAGTCAACTGGACATGCTCTTTTACATGCTCCGCAACCAATACATTTACTTGTAATATTTAACTTAACCAAATGACTGCATTGTGATGTATAACATTTCTTTTCTTCTATGTGTTCTTCAATTTCATCATAAAATTTATCAATTATTTCTTCCATTATATTATGTTTTTGATTCATTTTGCTTTTTACTGTTACTGCAAGATTTCTTAAAATATAGATCTCACGCATATCAGATACGCCTTTACTAATTCTATCTAAAATATTAAACATTTCAGTTATATCTTCTTTAACTATTTCATAATTTTTATAAGAGCCATCTTTTATTTTTGCAAGAAGATATTGAATATAAAATTTTTCAAATTGAATTATACAATCTTCTTGGGATAAAATAATTATAGTTCTTGCAATATTTTCAGAAAATAATCCGAAGTCGAACTCTTCATCTAAACTATCTTCTGTTAAAAAACCACCAAAAGGAAGTCCTATTTGAGCTGCCTTAAAACTGCTTTTATTTATAAGTCCCCCGCAGAATTCTATTATATCATTAAGTGTAGCCCCTTCTGAAACCTCTATAATTCCAGGATTATTAACTTTTCCGCATATAGCTATTTTTCTGCCACCGCTTAGTTCTTTTAATTCATCATCACTAAAAACAGTAAAAACTGATCCTAATGAACTTTGTATAAATGCTGTTTTTTTATCTTCCATAATACTACTCCTTATCTCTTATGAGTTGTTTTTCCATTCATTATATATTACGCATAAATCAACACTTGTTTGGTATACATTCAAATATTCCAAGTATGTTACCTTAGCATAATAACATAAAGAATCCTTATATATTATATAACAGTTTAAATAAAATTTCCTTAACAAAATGACAATATCGAATAAAAAATGACATTAAGTATGTTTTTATTCTTTTTAATTCCTCAAATAACCTTTTATCTAAACATTCTATCCACTTCATTTTCAAAATATTCTTTAATTTTAAATAGATCTTTAAAACTTCTATTGCAATACTTTAATATCTCATCATCTGCTTTTTTTAAATCCTCAACATGCATTCCAATCATTTTCGCATTGAAAGCTGCTTTAATACCTGCAGCTGAATCTTCAATGACAATACAATTTGAGTAATTTACCGAAAGCTTTTGCGCTGCTTTTAAAAATATTTCTGGATCCGGCTTAGAATTTTTTATGTCATCTCCACAAACTATTACATCAAATTTTTTAATCATTCCTGCCATATTTAACTGCCTTAAGGTTCTATCTCTTTTAGCTGAAGTTGCAATAGCTATTTTATATTCATTTTCTTTTAAAAAATTCAATATTTCTTCAGCACCTGGCTTAACAAGGACTTTACCTTCTTCAATTTCCTGCATAAACTTCTCATCTTTTTCTTTATACATTTGTGATATAGGCAGATCCTTCCCGTATATCTCAAGAAATGTTTTAATAGCGTTTTTTCTTCCTTTACCCATTACTGATATGTAAATTTCTTTTGTCATCTCATATCCATACTTTTTAAATATTTTTCTCCAGTTCTCTAAATAAAGCCTTTCTGTATCAAATATTACTCCATCCATGTCAAATATGACTGCTTCAATTTTCCTCATTTTTTCCTCCGATTATAAACGCCAATTCTATATATTTTATAATTAATTTCTTCTAACTAGTTTATAATTAAATATTATTAAGTTTTATTTTTATACTTCTGCTGCTTTAATTACTTCCTGTTTAAACTTCTCAATATCGATCCTGTCAATAAAAAATCCTAATTTTTCTCCATCCTCTGCAAATTCTTTGTAATAGTCAATAATACTGTCAATCAGCTTTAATGCTTGTTTTTCAGTTACATCCTGCGCAATTATATCTGCCATTCTAGGGTTGTATCCACCCGATCCTCCAGCGGTTACTATAAATCCAGTTTTATCAGCAATCACTCCTATGTCCTTACTATATACACTTCCACATGCATTTCTGCACCCAGCTACACCTATTTTAGTTCTACATGGCATTTCCATCCACTGATATTTTTTCGAAAGCTTCATACCAGTACCTATAGTATTAAATTTTGATCTTTTACAGTATCCTGCTGGGCACATCTCAACATTCTTTATTGAATTTTGTGTCCTTACCGCCGGCTCCATCCCAAGCTCATCCCATATGTTAGTCAAGTCTTCCTGTTTTAAGTTAGTTATCAAAATACGTTGACCTGATGTTATTTTTAATACTCCATTATATTTTTTTGTGACATCCACGATTTTTTGCATAATATCTACAGTGATAAATCCACCAGGAATATGCGGTGTTATTCCAAAAGTTCTCTTCCCGTCTCTAATTTTTTGAAGATTTCCAGAACTCATAATCCATCCTCCTATACTGCTTTTTACATTCATTTTAAGTACTTGTTTTATAGCATGTTATTATATAATAATTTTTTTGAGCTTATCTTTATTTCATCACTAGGTTTAACATTAATCTATTATAACACTGTTTTGTATAAAATGTTCTGCTCTCTATATTTCTTCTAATAGGATTAATAATGATTTGATATTAGAATTAAGGCCACTGAAAAAACTTATTTTCAGCGGCCTCTAAATATAATTAATCTATATGCTGTTATTTATTTAAAGCCTCTAATAGTTCATCAAGCTTTAAACCATGTACCATTGCTGCATCTTCAAGACTTTCCGCTTGAGATGATGGACACCCAACACATCCCATTCCAAAACTCATTAATATTTGTGGTGAATCCTCTTTTATCTGTATAATTTGAGCTAATGTCATTTCTTTAGTAATCATAAATTTTCCTCCTGCTTTCTAATTTTATCTATGTTTAGTGAACTAATCATTTCAATAAACTTTATCCTATTGCTATTATATTAAAAAGCATGAATACATACAGTAACAAATGTTACATACTTGGTTGAATTCAAAAAATATGTTTTATATGAACTTAGTCATTTAGATATAAGTAATTTCTCAAACATTTTCTCCTGCTTTTCTTCATCTTTTATAACTTGAGATAAAATCTTATATATATTGTTATTTACATCATCTATTTTTTCTAATAAGCGGCCTTGTACATCTACCAGAAGACCTATATTGTCCCTTTTAAATTCAACTGTATATTTAATTAAACCTTGAGTATTTTTAATTTCTGGTAATTTAATATTATGCTTAAATTCAGATAATAATTTTGAAATTCTATCATATAAATAAAATTCAATAGTTTCATCCGACTCATCTGTTAAAGTACTTTTTAATTTTTCATAATACTCAATATTCCTCTTTTCCCGCCTTTTAATCACTTTAATCACTGCATATATTGCTAATGAATTATTCTTAAATATTTCTTCCAGCATTACATATATATTAAAGAAATCTTTTTCAATGTCAATTAGTTTTTGTATTAAATCAGAAAGTGTATAATTCAAGTTAATCCTCCTAATGCTAAAAATTTAATCATGCTTTACATGCAATTTTAGTCGATTTTTTCTTTTGCTTTAATTTATATAAAGTTAAAATATCTAAAATGTATATTTTATTAAACGTATATATAACTTACAATAGCATAATATAGCAAATTTATTCTATATAAAATTTAGCTTACATTAGCAAAAGATCATGTAAACCTTTTATGTTTTACTTTAATAAAACATAAAATCATTAGATTAAATTATAACTTCTCATGGCGTTATATAACCCATCATCAAAAATCTCACCTGTTACGTATGACGCTATCTCTTTTAATTCTTTCACCGAATTTCCCATGGCTATACCCACATTTACTACTTTAAACATCGTTATGTCATTATATCCATCTCCAAAAGCAAAAGTATCTTCTTTACTTATCCCCAAAGCATTAATAACAAATTTAATGCCATCTGATTTATCAAAATTTCTAAAAGATACATCAGCAGACATATGAACTCCATGAGTATTAAATATCAAATCATCTTTAAAATAATCTTTGCATCTGTTAAGATGATATTCACTACTATAAAAAATATCTAGTGCATTTACTTGTATACTATCTGCTTCCCATGTCCTCACTAAGTATGATTCGCCTTCAAATTGAGAATTATACTTTTCCATTTCCTTTTCTTCCATTTTATATGGATAACCATTATTTTGTCCAACAAAGCTGCACCTTATTCCAAGTTCGTCAAAAACATCTTTCAGCTTTTTTATAGTCTCCGCATCTATAATCTTATTATAAATACAATTTCCATTATAGATTATATATGTTCCATTCGTACATATATATCCATCAAACATATCTTGACCAAAAATTTGATTAATAAACCTCATTGGCCTTCCGCTACATATAAATGCTAAATTTCCATTGTCCCTAAATTCCTTTAAGGCCATCTTGGTACTATCTGGTATCCTATGCTCTTTTCCGTCGAATCCATATAAAGTACCATCTATATCAAAAAACGCTGCCTTCCCCATCATACTTCCCTCTCATGTATAAATATTAAGTTATAATAATAAATACTTATCATTTATTATTATAACTTAATATAATATTCTGTCTAGCATTTTTACGTATTTTTTATCCATAATATTCTGTATTTTCCATCTAATGCTTCTTTAATTTTATTTAATTCCACATTTACTATCGCTAATCAAATGTATACGTTGTAATTTAAAGTTCTTTCAAATTAAGTAAAGCCGTAGCTAAATTCGATCTTAGTTACGGCTTTACATTTCTTTTTTACAATTTTATATTCTCTTTTTTCAATCTCTAGAAAAATATATTGACACCTATATAAATTGCTATTACTTTAAATCCATAACTGAATACTTATAACCTAAATTATCAATATGATAATAAAATTTATATAGTACAATCTTATTTCTCTAACAATTCTTTAAATACTTTATTATGCTCTATATCTTTGCTTAAAGCCTGAATCACTCTTATAACATTCTTTTCATTAATCTCATCCTTAGAATTTATCGCAATTCCTATAACATAGGCCTTTATTATTCTATAGCTGTTGATCAATATTTTTAGGCTATCTGCCAGCTTCTCACCCTTATTAAAAGGAATTAGATCCTTAAAAATCTGATTAACTAAATAATTTTCAAATATATAATCATATTTTTTTAAGCCTTCAAAATATTCAGGCTTGCAGTTTAAATATTCAACTATATCATTATTACTTGAAATTCCGATTTTATATTCTTTTAAGCATTCTTTAAGTTTTATACTTCTTACATTATCAAAAAGTTTCTTATCTGCAAGAGTATCATAAAATTCTTTCTCTTCTTTGAAAGGAAAACCTTTTGCTGCTTCCAAATTTATCAATTCATCATTATAGTCTGACAATAATTCTTCTAAAGCATCCAGTTCCTGCGAATTCTTCAACTCTTCAATCTTTCTATAAAGATCTTTAAGAATATTCAATCTTTCCTCTATAGAAAATTCTCTTGACTGCATAATATTTATTGAAATAACTCTAATATCCCAGAAATATTGAAGAAGACTCTCACTTCCTTCAAAAGCCTCACTATCAATAATTCTTCTTATTTCAATCCCATCTTCATCAATATTTTCGTAAGTCTCAATAAACTCCATTTTGTCTTTATTTAATAATGCTTCAAAACAAATTTCTTCACAAGACGGCAGACCACTTTTTTCGTAGACTTCATCTACAATATTAAAAACTCGTGGATAACTTTTACATGTAATACATAGATTTTCTTCTCCAAATCCACCATGTATATCACATAACATATTAGTATTTAAAAATGGACATTTACTTTCATCTTTAAGTATCATAAATCCATGATTAAAAACGTCATGTTCTTCTTTGTTTTCAGTAAACTTTCCATCTAAAAGCTTTTTAAAATCACCAATACTCTTTGAATATTTTTCATAGGTATTCTCATCTATATTAATGTCCCAGCCTGCACAGCATGTATCAGTACACTTTGCATTTATGCATTTAAAATCAGCCATATACTTAGGCATAAAAATTTTAACTCTCATTATTTGCTCCAATCTTTCTTTAGTAACACATGTTTTATCTTTTATATTATATTTATTTATATTACTAATTGCAATTCACGTATTTTCTCTAAAATATCCCTAATCTTAAATCTTGCTATTTCAATAGAACTTTCATCTATTAATATTTCTGGTTCACTGCTTATTACATAATAATAGCATATTCCAAGTTTCCTTCTTATAATTATAATCATATTCTCATTACTTAATTTTGAGTAATTTTTTAATAAAGATATTGTTATTTCATTAATTTCTTCTAAATTGAAGAATCCAAGATTTATAAGTCTTTCATATACAAATAATGCAAATAACTTACTTTCTTCATATAATTCATTTTTATTTTTAATAACTGATTCAAATCTCTCTAAAATACTAGCTGATACTATATTATTTTTTAAAAGATATGATCTTTTTAATGTAACATTTCCAACCTTATATGAAAATTGATTTGCAAGGTCATCCAGGGAAATGTCATCCTTGAGCTCTAGTATCTTATTTATCCTTGCAATAATTTCATCCTTAGGAAAAAAAGTTTCTTGTCCTGTAGAAACACTCTTCTTTATAAACCATTCTTCAGGAATTAACTTTTTTCTTTTCCATCTATATAATTGTCCATAGGATATTTGTAGCTTTTCTAAAAGTTCCTTCTTTGATATTAATTCTTCAAACACGTTTCCTCACCTACTATACTGTTTTTATCTACGGTTAAAGTTCCTGTATATTCAACTTTATCAATTCTGCAATTGGCTAAAATTTTAACATCATGTCCACGCACAATCTTACATTGTGTATTATCTAATTCAATATAATCACCTTCAATTACATTGGATATGACAATAGACTCTCTTAATGAAAACAAACTTTTCTTTTTAATTATAATTTTACTTCCACCAATCTCATTTAT
This sequence comes from Clostridium sp. BL-8, assembly GCF_002006495.1. Lineage (NCBI taxonomy): Bacteria > Bacillati > Bacillota > Clostridia > Eubacteriales > Clostridiaceae > Clostridium > Clostridium sp. BL-8. The sequence continues at coordinate 71,081 of NZ_LZZL01000002.1, read as the reverse complement.
TGTACTAATGCCATTAGGATTTATATATATGTCCTCAGCACTCAATAATCCATCTATCTCTAATTTTCCTCTGCTATTAAATGAGTTTCCTTCACAATCTTTAGATACTTTTATTTCTCCTTTGATATCCATTTCTCCAAAAAATAAATTTTTATTAAATATTCCCTGACCTAAAACTTCAACTTTATTGGCTTTATAGTCTTCCAAAGCCTTTAATTGTCCTAAAATTTCAAGTTTATTATCTGTTGTTACTACTTGCTCGCATATTGCTTCTCCTAAGATTTTCACTTTGTTTGAAATTACTTTTCCTTTTAAATTACAAGTCCCTATGACATTTAGATACTCGCAGTGAAATTCCTCTAAAGCCACTGCCTCACCTAAAATAGATACTTTTTCATATTCTCCATTGGTTATAGTACCTTTTCCTATAATCTTAATTGAATTTAAATTACTCATCTTTACACATCCTTAAATTATCTCATATAAAGTTACCGTACTGAATATTTTTCTTAATTATTAATAAATATATTTAACTTTCAATGTTTTCTACCAGATTGTTTTTTCCATAATCACAAGTTATAAATGCCTTAAAAGATTCTATAAAATAAAATGGAATGACTAAAATTATAACAATTAAAAACGAAATAGAAATAACGATTTTAATCGAAATTAATCCTCCTAATATCCCACCAAGTGCCATAGCGAAAGGTGTAAGCCCTTGAGTCGTCATACTCATAAAAGCCATAACTTTTCCTCTCATTTCCTGAGGCGTAGCTGCCTGTGCCGTAGATAACAGCATAACATTTACAACTGAATTAAAGAAACCTCCAATGATTAAAAATACTGTCATTATCATAAAAATAGATTGATTCACTGCAACAATAATTCCAGCATTATACACTACAGCTGATAAAATAAATACTTGCAATCTTCTGGCAGGTTTAATTGTAACAACAGATGAATATAAAAAACCTGCCATTGCTCCACCAGTAAAGCAGGCCATTGCTATCCCATATCTACCTGCTCCTAAATAAGGTATTGTCTGAAATAAGGGCAAAAAAAGAACTATTGCAATAAATGAAAAGAAATTTAATACTGCTGCCATAAGCAATATATATCTTAACCCTTTTAATTTCCACATAAAAGAAAATCCATCCTTCATATCTTTCCAAAAATTTTCTGCCTTATTATTTTCTACCTTTGGAATATTTACAAAAAGTAGCGAACTTCCAGAAAAGAGATACGATAGTCCATTAAACAAAAATAGTAATGGTGCTCCAAGTATCTGAAAAATAAAACCTCCGGCTATATTACCAATCATTTGTGATCCAGTAGAAGCAATGGCTAATAGAGAATTTGCATTTTGCAATTTTGAACTTGAAACAATATCAGGTACTGAAGAATTTATTCCTGGGCGAAATATAGCTCCCCCAACACTTAATATAATACCAGCTGCAAAAACTTCCCAAATTGCTATTATTCCTTTAAAAGCTGCAATTGAAACAAGAATTATACATATGCCTCTAATCATATCCATTAAAATTAGTAAATACTTTCTATTGTAGCGATCAATCAGCACTCCAGCAAAAGGAGATACTAATACTCCTGGTAATGTAGATGCAGCCATGAGCAATCCCATTAGCGAGGTTGAACCTGTAACTGTGAGTACCCAAAAGCCTAAAGCTACACTATATGCTGCATCTCCCAATGTTGAAACAAGCTGTCCCTGCCATAAAATAAGAAAATCCGAACTCCAAAGCTTATCTGCACTTTTTAACATAATGTCATTGCACCTTTATAAGCATTTCAACATTAGAATTTTCATCAACACTAATTTCACCTGTATATTCTACTCTTTTTATTTTACAGCCACTCTTTATTGTTATATTTTTTCCTCTAACTATTTCACATTCTGTATTTTCCAGCTCAATAATATCTCCTTCTATAGAATTGCTTGTCAATTTATTAGGCATTAAGATACTATTAATGAAATTTTTTTTATGCTCTAATATAATTATTTCTTCTCCACCTATTTCCTTTACAATGTTTCTTCCCATAGACACAATTTTAATTTTATCTCCGGATAACAAGCCTGAAATTTTAACTTTCCCATCAATGGTTATTTCTCTTCCTTGAATATTTCCATTCGCTTTCATCATCCCACTAATTGAAATTTTATCATTAGCTTCAATACTTCTGTATGAATCAAAAGTTCCTTCTACTGAAATATTGTTACAGCTTATGCTTCCTTTTGCCTTACATACGCCTTCGCAAATAATTTCTTGGCAGACAACCTCATCTAATATCGTTCCTATTCCTGAGATTTTAATATCCTTGTAACTGCCTCCATTTACTTTCCCTATTCCCTCTAAATTAATATCATATAATTTATTCATATTTTCTCCTCACAACGTAACATTGTTACGCCGAATTACATATTTATTCTTTAAATTTAGGATCCTAATATTATAATAGCGTAACATTGTTTCATTGTAAATAACATTTTATAAATTATCTGAAATAATTTATAAAACAAAATATTCTACCAATGAATTCTAAAATTAGAATCATTTATTAAGATAATTCTAAATCTCTTATACTTTAGCTCCACAATGAGGGCAATATTTAAAATTAGAGTCAATTTTGCTACCACAATTTTTACATATATTTCCTTGGAAATAATTATCAGAATAATATTCTTGATTTATTTCTTGCAAATCCCAATATGTTATATTTATATCCTCGCCACGTTCAATAGCTTTTCCTTTTTCTTTTTCAATACTATATAAAACCTTGCATCTATCGCAAATAATATAATATCTTTCATTCCATTTAAAAATAGGAATAAAAAAGAAATGGAAAAAGTCAAAATTCTTTACTAATTTACCTGTAACTGTAGAATTACATTTCTTGCAGCTTATATTTTCTAAAACTTTTATTTCTTTATCTTTATTTTCTATACCAAATACACCTATAAAAAACATAACTATCTTTCCCTTTTACATAATAATTTATTTACTTAAATAATTGGTTTGCTTACTTTCATACTACATTTCCTGAAACTCATCAAATTCAAAATATACAACTAAATTATAACATAGAATTTTGAAAGCGTTATAAAATATTAGAGACACTCTTAAATATAGTTAAACAAAAGAAAAGAAGCTGCTATATTAGTAATCTTTAACTTCCTAATTTAACAGCTTCTGTTTTATAATAACTTATGAAATAAATTTTCCACGTAGAAAATTTATTCTTATATTAATTATTGTTAGAATCATCATTACTGCTATATTCATAATTATTCTCTTCATGCTTTTCTTCTTCATTCTCGGCATCAACACTATCATTTTCTTCATCATAATTACCATCTTCACCGTTCTCTACGTAATTATCGTCACTGCTTTCATCTTCATTGCTCTCATAAGAATCATCATTAGCGTTGTTATTATCATCACTATACTCTTCTTGAACCTCGCTATTTTCAAGTGGCTCAGAGTCATTATTATTGTCATGTGCTATTGGATTATCGATAAAATTATCTTCTATATTATTAAATTGTGAATCTTCCTTATAATAAGAGTCATTTTCCTTATTAAATAAGTTTTGATTATTAACAACCTGATTAGCCATGTTATGATTGTTTATATCCTGATTATTTACATTGATATTATCCTTAGGAATATTTTCGTAAGTATTGTGATAATAATCTTCCACAACGTTATTAATATTCTTGTTATTATTTTTTTTAGCTCTTATATACATCCCTACACATACACATATTATTATAAGTATAACTAAAGACACATATATTCCCCCTCATCTAGTATATTAATTAATAAAATTTCACATGATATTATTATATTAGGAAAATGCATCAATATAACCATAAAACGGTATATTATATAATTTTTTCTTATGTACTAGGGAATATAGTCTTCTAAATTAATGTATTTAAAAAACTTATTTCTCTGCCTCAAAAGACACCAGTATTTATCAATGATGAAAATTATCTTTGAAAATCAAATTAGTTTTCATCAGCTTTTATAGTATCAAGATATGTAAATTTACCATCTTTAACTACCTTTAAAACTGCATCTTTCACTGCATTATTATTTTCATCTATTGTTATTACTCCAGCTGCACCCGGGAAATTTTTTGTCTTTGCAATTTCATCTCTAATTTTTACCGGATCCGCAGAGTCAGCTCTTTTAATCGCATCCAAAATCAAAATATACGCATCATACCCTAAGGCTGTAGCTGCTGCTGGTTCCTTATTATATTCCTTTCTATATGCGTCGAGAAAAATCTTTGACTCCTCAGTTATAGGTGTTTCAGTTGCAAAGAAAGTTGAGAACACTGTTCCTTCAACATCTTCCTTACCTATATCCAAAAATTCAGGTGTTTCCCATGTGTCAGCTCCAATTATAGGAGTTGTAATCCCAAGCTGCCTTGCCTGCTTTATTAACATAGCACCTTCTGTAAAATTACCTGGAGCAAATATTACATCTGGATTACTGCTTTTTATATTTGTAAGCTGTGCTGTAAAATCTTGATCTCCTGTATTATAATTGGCTTTTGCTACAACTGCATTATTATCACCTGTAAGCTTTTTAAATTCATCACTAAAAAATTTACAAATACCTACTGAATAATCACTCGAAACTTCTTGAAGAATTGCCACCTTTTTAGCATTTAATTTGTTAGCAGCATATTTTGCCATGACAGTTCCTTGGAAAGGATCTATAAAACAAACTCTAAAGTAATAATCATTTCCTGCTGTTACTAAAGGGTTTGTACAAGTAACCCCTACTGCTGGAACCTTAGCTTCTTGTACAACATCACCTGCTGCCATTGAAAATCCACTGCCATAACTTCCTATAATAGCATTAACATGCTCCTGCTCTATTAGATTTGCAGCTGCACTAGCTGCTTCCACTTTATCAGATTTATTGTCTGCAAAAACTAACTCAACCTTTTTTCCAAGAACAGTCGGATAAAGTTTGTTTGCAAGTTTTGCCCCTTCTGTTTCTAGTTGTCCACCTGCAGCATTGGCCCCAGTCATTGGTTCAAATACTCCAATTTTAATTACATCGCTGTCTACATATACTTTTTTGTTTGAATTAGAATTACAACCAGCTAATGTAAAAGAAGTCGTCATTACTAATAATAAAAGCAATGAAATTTTTCTTTTCATAGAAATCTTCCCCCTAATATTTAATTCTTCTTATCTGCACCACATAAAAAATTACAAGTCAACTTACTGTCCTATCTGACTTGTAATTTTCCATTATATATAATTTTTTGTATTACAGAGCTTCTCCAAGATATGCCTTTTTAATTTCATCATTAGATAGCAATTCTTTTCCTGATCCGCTTAAGGTTATTTTTCCTGTTTCCATAATATAACCTATATCAGCTATTTTTAAAGCTGCATTAGCGTTTTGCTCTATTAAAAGGACTGTCATACCTTCTTCATTAATTCTTTTAATTATTCCAAATAATTCTTTTACTATTATCGGAGCAAGCCCTAATGAAGGTTCATCCATCATTATTAATTTTGGTCTAGACATAAGAGCTCTTCCTATAGCTAACATCTGTTGTTCTCCACCAGAAAGAGTACCTGCCAATTGCCAAGTTCTTTCTTTTAACCTCGGGAAAAGCGAGTATACTTTCTCCATATCTTCAGCTATTCCTGCTCGATCTTTCCTTGAATAAGCACCTATTTTCAAATTTTCTAATACGGTAAGATCTGCAAATACTCTTCTTCCCTCTGGAACTAAAGCTATACCTTTTTTAACCATAAGTTCAGTATTAAGCTTCGTCAAATCTGTACCCTCATAATCTATGCTTCCACCTTTAGGTTTAACAAGACCTACTATGGATTTCAAGGTAGTACTTTTCCCAGCTCCATTAGCTCCAACTAAAGTTACTATCTTACCACTTGGTACTTCTAAGCTTATACCTTTTAAAGCTTCTATTCCACCATAAGCTACTACTAAATCATTAATTTTAATCATCTTCAGATACCCCCAAATATGCATCTATAACTCTCTTGTCATTTTGTATCTCAGAAGGCGTACCTTCAGCTATAGTTATTCCATATTCAAAAACCTGTATTCTATCAGATAAACTCATAACCATATTCATATGATGCTCTATCATAAAAATAGATAGGTTAAACTTTTCTTTAATTTCCTTAACAAAAGCCGTAAGCTCTTCTGTTTCAGTTGGATTCATTCCAGCTGCAGGCTCATCAAGAAGAAGAAGTTTAGGATTAGTTGCAAGTGCTCTTGCTATTTCAAGCTTTCTTTGCTTACCATATGGAAGTGAGCTTGCTTTTTCATCTTTTAAATCTTCAAGACCTACTTCTTTTAAAAGTTCAAGGGATTTTTTAACCATTTCCTTTTCTTCATTTCTATATCTAGGAAGCTTTAACATAGCTTCAATAAAGTTAGATTTAATATGAACATGATTTGCAATGAGAACATTATCAAGTACACTTAAATCTTTAAATAATCTTATATTTTGAAAAGTTCTTGCTATACCAGATTGAGTTATTTTATCTTGTCTCATCCCTGTAACATCTACATCATTAAAAATAACTTTACCTTTAGTTGGTGTATAAACATTTGTTATCATATTAAATGCTGTAGTCTTTCCTGCTCCATTAGGACCAATTAAAGAAATTATTTCTCCTTCATTAATTTGAAGCTTAAAGTCTTTTACTGCTGTAAGCCCTCCAAATTGCATTGTTGCATTTTCCACGTTTAGTAATGCCATTACTTCTCCCCTCCTTTTTCTAGAGGTTTTTTACTAGTATATTTAAATATTGCTTTCCATGAAAATTCCTTTGTCCCCATAATTCCTTGTCTAAAGAACAGCACAATAATCATAAGCAGAATTGAAAATACAACCATTCTTAAGCCTGGTATTCCAGTGAATTTTAAAATTCCAAGATCAAATTGTTTCTCCATATCTAAGAATCTTAAAACTTCTCCAAGTATTGTTACAGCAAAAGCTGAAATAACTGTTCCTGTAATACTTCCCATACCACCAATAACTATTATAAGCAGTATATTAAATGTAAGACTAAATTTAAACATGTTAGGATCTATTGTCCCCATTAGATTACCAAGTAAGCCTCCGCCTACTCCAGCAAAGAAAGCACCAATAGCAAAACCTATTGCTTTATGTTTAAATAAACTTATTCCCATACTTTCAGCCGCAATTTCATCTTCTCTAATAGCTTTTAAGGCCCTTCCATAAGAACTATTTATAAGTGAAATTAAGGCAATAATTGTTACAATTGCTATTCCAAAACTCCAATACAAGTTTGTTGCATGCGGAATACCACGAAGACCTAAAGCCCCATTAGTTAAACTTTGAAGATTAGTAATAACTATTCTTATTATTTCTGCAAAACCTAAAGTAACAATAGCCAAATAATCTCCCTTAAGTCTCAAAGCCGGTGCACCAATTAAAACTGCTATAAGTGCTGATAAAAGACCAGCTATCAGTAATGCCACAACAAATGGAACTGATATATGATTAAGCGGCGACACTAATGGTTCCATAAAGAAATTTTGGTTTTTAACTTTTTCAGTCATTGTAAGTAATGCTGTTGTATATGCACCTACTGCTATAAATCCAGCATGTCCCAAAGAAAACAAACCAGTAAATCCATTTATTAAGTTCATACTTAGTCCTAGAACTGTATATATTGCACATAAATTTAAAATTCTGATTTTATATGAGTCTAAGCCACTATTTGCAACAGATAAGAGTAAAAATACAATTGCAATGAGAGCTATATTTAAATATATTTTTTTATTGTTCATTTTTACACCTTCTCTGTCAAATTTTTGCCCATTATTCCTGTAGGCTTAAATAGTAATATTACAATTAAAAGTATAAATGCAAATGCATCTCTATATCCAGTCAAACCTGGAAGGAAACCTACTAACATGATTTCACTTATACCAAGAAGAAATCCTCCAATAACTGCTCCCTTAATATCTCCAATACCACCTATAACAGCAGCTATAAAGCATTTAAGTCCTGGAATTATTCCCATAGTACCGATGATTTGAGGATACTTGGTAGACCACATCATAGCTCCAACACCGGCTAAAGCTGATCCTATAGCAAAGGTAATAGAGATTATTCTATTAACTTTTATTCCCATGAGCTTTGCAGTTTCAACATCTTTAGAAACTGCTCTCATTGCCATACCAACATTTGTATTATTAACTAAATGCACTAATCCAAATAGTAAAATTAATGTTACTATAGGAATTATAAAAGTAAGATTTTGAACGGATACTCCACCTATAACAAATACATGTGTAAATATTTCAGGTGTTGGAAATGCTTTTGGCATTCCTCCAAATAAAACAACTGCTAAATTTTCAAGTAAGAAAGATACTCCGATAGCTGAGATCAAAATTGATATTTTCGGTGCATTTCTAAGTGGTCTGTATGCTGCAAATTCAATAGTCACTCCAAGAACTCCTGTTATAGCTATGGCTATTATAAATGCAAAATACCAAGGAAGTCCAAATGTAGCTACTCCAAAAAATGCGAAGTAAGCTGCCATCATAAATATATCTCCATGAGCAAAGTTTATAAGCTTTAATATTCCATAAACCATAGTATAACCTATAGCTATAAGGGCATATAAACTTCCTAATGAAATTCCATTTGCTAAATATTGCATGAATATACTTAATGTCATAATTTCACCCCTAATTCCCTTCTGCTTTTATAGTATCAAGATAAGTAAATTTACCATCTTTAACTTCTTTTAATACTGCGTCTTTTACTGCATTATTATTTTCATCTATAGTTATTATTCCAGCCGCACCCGGAAAATCTTTAGTCTTAGCAATTTCATCCCTTATTTTTACTGGATCTGCTGAATCAGCTCTCTTTATAGCATCTAAAATTAATATATAAGCATCATAAGATAAAGCAGAAACCGCTGCTGGCTCCTTATTGTATTCTTTCCTATATGCATCAAGAAAGATCTTAGATTCTTCAGTTAAAGGAGTTTCACTTGCAAAGAAGGTTGAAAATACTGTTCCTTCCACGGCATCTTGTCCTATATCTATAAATTCTGGTGTTTCCCAAGTATCTCCTCCAATGATAGGAGTTGTAATACCTAGCTGCCTAGCTTGTTTTATTAACATAGCTCCTTCTGTAAAGTTACCAGGTGCAAATATAACATCTGGATTGCTGCTCTTTAGGTTTGTAAGCTGAGCAGTGAAATCTTGATCTCCTGTATTATAGCTTGCCTTGGCCACAATAGCATTTTTATCTCCTGTAAGTTTTATAAACTCATCGCTGAAAAACTTACAAATTCCAACTGAGTAATCACTAGAAACTTCTTGAAGAAGTGCTACCTTTTTAGCCTGCAATTTATTAGCTGCATATTTTGCCATAACTGTACCTTGGAAAGGATCTATAAAGCAAACTCTAAAGTAATAATCATTTCCTGCAGTAACGAGTGGATTTGTAGCTGATGCTGCAACTGCTGGAACCTTTGCATCTTGTACAATATCTCCAGCTGCCATAGAGTTACCGCTCCCCCAGCTTCCTATAATAGCATTTACATGTTCCTGCTCAACAAGATTTGCAGCTGCACTTGCTGCTTCAACCTTATCAGATTTATTATCTGCGAAAACCAACTCAACTTTCTTTCCATTTACTGTTGGATAAAGTTTGTTTGCAAGCTTAACACCTTCTACTTCCAGCTGCCCTCCTGCTGCATTAGCGCCAGTCATAGGCTCAAATACGCCAATCTTAATGACATCGCTGTCTACATTTGCTTTTGTACCTGATTTAGAGCAGCCGGCTAATGTAAATGTAGTAATCATAGCCACTGCCAAAAGCAATGAAATTTTTCTCTTCATACATATGCCCCCCTATATTAATTTGAGATATAATAAACCATTAAAATTTGATATATGAATTTCAATATTTATAATATCTATGGTTTTTTATAATTTTAATAGAAATTCTTTAATTTCAGCTGATTTCTTATCTATAAAATCAATAACTAATCAACAAAGTGACAATTATCAACAATCTATATACTATCTTATATAATAGGATCTGTCAACCCACGAAAGACATTTGTATTTCTATCAGTGTCAAAAGCTCTTTATATACACTTAAATTTTCATTTTACTTACACATAACAAACTGATTTTTACACACTATTCTAGGAATTATGGCTAATTTATGAAATAGAAAAAGAGAGGTAACTTGTTGTTATATAATTTCCATAAAAATATGACCTGAGCACTACCTATTGTTATATAAGTCTGCTTTCATATTTTACAAAGAATCTATAACAGAGTTTCCTCTCTTTAGACTTCTAATATTTTATTTTATTTTTTTAGAATCCTGCTGATTCTGACTTAGCGCCTGCTTCTTTCATTTCTTGTATTGCTTCTAAATACATACTATTATCTGGAGCAATTTTAGCTGCCTGCTCATAGCAATATAATGCTTTATTTAAATCTTCTAAGTGATAATAACAGGCTGCTAATTTGTTAATCAAATCGCAATTCCTTCTATTAATTTTGAGTGACATTTTGTAGTATCTTACTGCAGTTTTATAATTTATGCTATACTTATCTCTTTCAGTGAACTCTACTATATTTTCTCTTTGTAAATAAATATTTCCTATGCATTCATATGTTGCACAAATCAAATTCATATGTTCTTCTTTTTCTTTCTCCGAAAGATTCTTTTCACCTTTTCTAAGATGATCTAATGCATTATCAACATCATTTAATTCTGCATAAGAAATTCCCATATATATGTGTGTTAATGGATCATTAGTATTATTGCAGTATACTTCAAAAGCCTCAATAGCTTCCTTTGTCTTATTCAATTGTCTGTATATTAAACCTTTTATGTAATATGCATAATAATTTTCTTGATTAAATTCTATTGCTTTTTCTGCAAAATATAAAGCTTTCTCAACTTTTCCTTTATTTAAGTCTCCCATTGCTAATTTATTCAAGACTGATGATAATTGCTTTTCACTTTTTATTTCTCCGCCTGTTGTTTTTATATTATTTTCTTCTAAAAATTTATTAATCTTTCCTTGTATATTTTGATTAGATTCCATATCGTATCCTCACTTTACTTCTTTTTATATTACTTTGTGTAATAATTTTCACATAATGCAATTTATTATATCACATTTAAAACTGAATTTAATATAACTCTAATATTATTTTCCTTTTTCTATCTCTAAAAGTTTTTGTTTTACATCTAGACCGCCTGCATATCCAACCAATTTGCCATTAGCTCCAACAACTCTATGACAAGGAACAATAATAGGTATTGGATTTTTGTTATTAGCCATACCTACAGCGCGAGATGCCTTTTCATTTCCTATTTTTAATGCTATATCTTTGTAACTACAAGTTGTTCCATATGGAATTTCACTTAATGCTTTCCAAACCATCTTTTGAAATTCTGTTCCTTCCATCACAAGCGGTAAATCAAATACTTTTCTTTTACCCGAAAAATATTCTTGAAGTTCTTCATTGGCCTTTTTTAGCAGCGGTGTTTCTATAAACTCTGCATCTTTAGGGATACTATCACCAAAACAAATCTGAGTAACTCCAAAGCCATTTTCGCCAATAACTACATTTCCAATTGAGGTTTTATATAAATACACATTCTTCATAATTGTATCTTCTCCTCTATGAATATTATTTATATATTATTATTTTACTATACCACTTCTATATTTCCTCACAAAATAAAAACTGAAAGTTGTCTGCATTGAAAATCACGTAATTTCTACTGATAAAAATTCATATAATATTCTTCTATATCTTCTGAGCATTAGACTTCCCGCTATTCTGATTCAGCACATAAATAACTTTACTTTTGCTTAGCTATAGTCCCAAAATAATTTTTAGAAATTATATCTTCAGAAATTTTGAATGTATCCTTTAAGTGTTGAACTTCTTTATCATCTTTTGGTGTCCCCATAATCTGGCCCTCATTTAAAATGGTAGCATCTCTATTTGTATTTACTAGTACTCTTCCAACCGAATTATTGTCAAACTCACTTCTATCTGATCCTAACAAGTATAGTATTGTAGGTTTAAAATCTGATTGTCCACCTGCCTTAGATATAACCTCTGGTTTTAAATCTTTAGAATATATTAAAAATGGAATCTGCCTATGATTATCTTTCCACCAATCTCCTTCTAAAGGAGAATTTTGTATATCGTCCTCATAAAATTTATGAACTCCACAGTGATCTCCATAAATCATAACAACAGTATTATCCAATAAATGCTGCTGATCCAATGCTTCCATAAACTTACCAATAGCCTCATCAGTATACCTTACTGATTGGAAATATGCACCTAACATATTATCATCAAGTTCCTTTGGTAATTTTAAATATTTCTTATCTTCTGGCATATCAAATGGCCCATGACTAGTCAATGTTGTCATAAATGCATAGAAAGGCTGTTTCTCACTTGTAAGCTTTTGCGATACCTGCTTTAAATAAGATTCATCTGATAATCCAAGCCCTATTATTTCATCTTGATTGAATTGACTTACATCTAGTATTTGCTCAGCCCCATAAGATTTATGCATTTCTGTCCAGTTCCAATTTCCAGGTAACTCTGCATGAGTAGACATTGTAGTATATCCTTTGCCTTCTAATATATTTTGAAGAGAATCATACTTAGTCCAAGGATATGAAAATACTGTTGCACCTTCTCTTATCGGTAATACAGACGCATTAACCAGCAAGTCACAATCGGAACTTGTCCCGTTATTATTTTGTTCATATATATTATTGAAATATAAGCTGTTTGATAATAATTTATTTAAATTAGGTGTAATTTCCTGTCCATATACTTTTTGGTTAATAACAAAATTTTCTAATGATTCTACTTGTAACGCTATTACATTTTTACCTTTTAGCATTCCTTTATATTCATTATCAGGAATGTCTTCCTTATTATCATTGAACCAATTTTGTATATCTTTTTTATCATCATCAGTTAGTGCTTTATTTTTATCTTTAAAAAAGTTTATATCGAAGCCATGATATCCTAAGGGACTCATATCACTAAAGGTTTGAAACGGAGCCCAAGATTGGCTTAAGAATCTTCTTCCTTGAAGTGTATCTTTAATATCTGCACAATAATGTGCTATTCCAATAATAAAGGCACTTAATAAAAATACAGTTACAGCCTTCAAAGATCTTAAAGATAATCTGCTTCTGTCTTCTTTTACACTTTTAATAGATTTATTAATAACAAAAAGTATAATAAAATCAATAATAAACGATATATCTACTAATCTAATATTAAATAAACTCTTTCCTGTTGGATTAAATATTTCAGGATGTGTAAAATGTCTGATAGACAAAAAGGTACCATTAGCACGATAGTACCATATATCTGCAATAAAAATAATTGTAACTATAGCATCGATTACAAGCGCAGCTCTTAGTCTGCCTTTTTCTTTAAAGAAAAGTATTGGACTGCAAATTAATGTTATAATAGCTATATGTGCCCATAGTACAGGAGGTCCAAAATAAATTCCTCCTATATCAATACTTGATGAATCTGGTGTTCTAAGCATTGATAAAAGTATCATAGATTTAAGTTGAATTACAACTACCATGAATGCAAATAACCAGTTAATATGTATTAATTGTTTTAGTTTTTCTTTCATTTCTTTTTCTCCATTAATTCTCTATTTTTTACTTATATTATTGTAACCCAATCTCATTTTTTTACCAATAGTATTTTTATTAATTTTTTATTACAATAATTAGCCATAATTCCTAAGTTTTCTCGTAAAATCATATTATTAATTCTTCCAACATTTTTATATACAGATAATAATTGAATTTTTGTCCTTGATATCACATATTATACGGGTATATACTATTAAGATAATGAATTTAATTTAAAGGATGGTCAATTTAATGGTTTCAGCTAAAGACAACAACTCTAATTTACTAAAGAATAGCTCACTTCGAAGACTTATGTTAGCACGTGTATCTACTAACTTTTCATATCAGATGTTAACAGTTGCCATAGGATGGCACATGTATTCTCTAACACAATCTGCTTTTTATCTAGGTCTTGTAGGACTAGTTCAATTTTTGCCAATGCTCTTTTTATCACTTTTTGTTGGGCACATATCTGATAAATATGATCGTAGAAAAATAATCTCTTTTAGTCAGATGGCTCAAAGTGCTTTTATATTAATTTTAGCGCTAGGAAACTTCAGTGGATGGATTACTAAGGAAAGATTTCTTATAATCATATTCTTTATTGCCGTTGCCCATTCTTTCGAAGGCCCTCCAATGCAGGCTTTACTCCCTAATATTGTTACGAAGGATATCTTCCCAAGAGCTTCTGCTTTAATGTCCTCTGTTTCAGAGTTTGCAGTTATAGTTGGTCCTGCTTTTGGAGGTATACTTTATTCTTTTGGAGCAACTTTAGTCTATGGCCTTGCTGCTGCTTTATACCTTATATCCAGCATACTTGTATCTCAAATCTCAATGAGAATGGAAGAATCAAAGCATGAGGTAGCAAACATAAAATCACTTTTTGCTGGAATAACTTTTATTAAAAGTAAACCAATTATACTTGGGGCTATTTCCTTAGATTTGTTTGCTGTATTATTCGGAGGAGCTACAGCGCTGCTTCCAATTTACGCCAGCAGTATTTTAATGATAGGTTCCTTTGGTCTTGGAATATTAAGGTCAGCACCTGCCATTGGGGCATTATTAATGTCTGCTTACCTTGCAAGAAATCCATTAAAACATAAGGTTGGAAGAACTATGTTTACAGCAGTAATCTTTTTCGGTTTATCCACTATTGTTTTTGCAGTATCAAAATCTGTTATTCTATCTTTCTTTGCACTTTTTGTGCTAGGTGCTTCTGACGTTGTAAGTGTAGTTATTCGTTCAACTCTTGTGCAGCTTGAAACTCCTGATTACATGAGAGGAAGAGTCAGCTCTGTAAATATGATATTTATAGGTACTTCAAATCAACTTGGAGAATTTGAATCAGGTACTACTGCATCTTTACTTGGAACTGTGCCTGCCGCACTTGTTGGTGGAATAGGAACCATAGTAGTTGTATTACTTTGGATGAAATTATTCCCTTCAATTTTACATGTAGATAAATTTGAAGCTAGCAAAAGCTAGCTTCAAATTCTAATCCTTTTAAATTTCTTCTCCGAAACATATATTCATTTTACATAAGACAACAACTTTTTCTTTATGGTTTATTTATCTACCTTTTGGGCTTTTAATCTGATGCGTACATAGTCTGCATACCAGACTCCATCTTCATACAGAATTGGCTTTAGTTTTTGTATTACTTCATCAATAATTTCATCTACCAGCGCTTCATCTAAACCTTCAAAAGGCAATTTAGCAAACATTTTTATCCATTCTTTCATCCCATCTTCACCATTTAATCTTGTCTTTCGATCAAATAAAACTGCATACAATACTTTTAATCCATGTCTTTCAACAATAGGTGCATATTGACCAATTGTTGGAAAATAGAAAGTACGTTTATAATTTAATCCTCTCTTTTCAAAGGCTTTTTGAATAGCCCCATGAATTGTTTCCGTGCAACCAGCTCCACCGAATTCGCATACTAAATATCCATTAATTTTTAATGCATTTGAAATATTTTGGAGTAAATCCTCCTGATTATCAATCCAATGAAAAACCGCATTAGAGAATATAGCATCCATTGGTTCTTTTAAACTAAACTTCACAGCATCATCTTGTATAAAAGTTAAATTAGGATAATTGCTTTTAGCTACTTTTAACATCTCTCCTGATGCATCGATACCTATCACATTAGCCCCCATATCAGCTATTTTTTTTGTTAATGCACCATTACCGCACCCGAGATCAAGTATATTCATACCACTCTTAATCTCAAGTAAATTGAGTACATCTTCTCCATATTGGTGTACAAATTGAAAATCTTTTGTATAACCATGAGCATTCCATTTAATATTCATAAACATTCCTCCATTTGAAAGCATATTAAAGCATTTAAAAAAACAACCATTAGTCAATTAACCATTTTATTTTTGCATGCCTAAGCTTTAAAAACAATATAACAAAATACTTGTTTTAATTAAAATACATATTATTTATGCTTTATATAATCTGAAGTTATATTAAGCTTCTTATCTATAAAATTTAATCATAGCTCTTATAAATAAAAAAAGCTAAATTTTATTATATACTATAGAGATTTTATGTAAGAATTTTTTGATAAATCCTTAAGTTCTTCTCTCTTTAATATGTATATCTTCCTATTTTCACATTTTATTATTGCTGCTGCCTCTAATTCTTTAAAGGTTCTGCTTAAATGTCTATAAGTTGTACCTAGAAATTGAGAAATTTCTTTATAGGATGAATCTAAAATTATACAATTTTTATTTGTTATGTGCTCAAGTAAATAGCTAGCCAATCTATTAATAAGAGGATATACATAATTATAGGAACTGTTATTTATTGTCCCTTCAAGCTTTTCACTTAAGGAATCTACTAAATGATGGAGAAAATTAGTGTTATTCATATAATGTTTTCTAAGAATAGCTGTTGGTATTGCAATTAAATATGTATTTTCTATAGCCTCAACATTGCATTTTATAGGCTTATTTTTTAAAAATTCTAAATCTCCTATATCAACGAAATCTTTATAAAACTTTAAAAACATTGATTTTCCGTTTTCAAAAAGGTATGATATTTTCACTTTTCCATCTACAAGCATATAATAATATTTCAGTTCTGTTTCTGCTTCTAATATAAGCTCTCCCTTTTCATAAAAATTAAGCTGTACATAATTAACTATATTTTTATCAAAAATTCTTTCTATTTCATACTTAATATAATATTTATATAAGAGATCTTTATCTAATATTTTTTTCATAAATCCTCCTTAAAATACGACATTTGTCCTATATAAACTTGCATAACTATGGTAACTTATATATTAAGCAAAGTAAAGCAGATTATACATTAACTAAGGCACATGAAAATAAATAACAGGTCCAAAGCTGACATGAATATTTTTCATTAGGCAAGGAGGCGAAATCCCTTCATAGCAGGCCTATCATGGAATTTTGCCGACGAAGGATTATGGAAAATAGTCTGGCAGATGGGCTTGTTATTTTTTTGATTGTGCCTAAAACTTAGGAGGCCGTTTATGAAATACGAAATTATACTATTTGATGCAGATGAAACATTATTTGATTTTAAGAAATCTGAAAGACAAGCTCTAAAGAATGCAATTCTTGACTTTAATATAGATTATGATGAAAATTATCATCTGAAAATTTATAATGAAGTAAACACAGCTATATGGAAAGAACTTGAAGAAGGTCTTATTACCCAAGAGAAATTAAAAATTGAAAGATTTAAAAGATTTTCTGACAAATTAAATATAAAATTTGATGAGGTTCTATTTTCAAAATTCTATGGAGAGCATTTAGCTAAAGCGTCATTTCTATATGAAGACAGTATATCCTTAGTAGAAAGTCTCAGCAAAGATTACAAGTTAATCATGGTTACTAATGGTCTTAAATATGTACAAGACAATCGAATAGGTAAATCTTCCATAGCAAAGTTTTTTAAAAATATAATCATCTCTGAAGAGGTAGGTGTATCAAAACCCGACCCCAAAATATTTGAACTAGCAGTAAAAGGTATAAATTACACAGATAAAAGTAAACTCCTTATGATTGGAGACAGCTTAACTTCTGATATACAAGGCGGAATTAATTTTAATATTGATACATGTTGGTATAATCAAAAAAAACTTGTAAATAAAACTAACTTCATACCAACCTATGAAATATTTAATCTGCTGGATCTTAAAAATATACTTAATTAAATTTATATGGCATTAACTATAGTATTTTTTTAATTTATGTTAATACGTCGCTTTTGATTCTTATTTTCCAGCTTCAGACCTACTTTCCACGAACAAAACCTTTTAATGTATCATTTATTTTTTGTAAAATTTTCAATACAAATTTTAAGATATATGGTAAAAAGAATGATGTAAGTAACACTAAACCAGCTAAAATCAATATATTATAATTTATAGGTTGTCCTAGCTTAACCTGATATAAGTGTATTGCTCCTGCAGATATAGACCCAACGATTAATATTTTAGTTGCTATCCATGAAATTATATTTATAATCTGGAGTAATAATATTATTACTGATAATACTGCTATTACTGGTAAAGCTAGTATTTTAAAGGGCAGCATAAGCAAATTTAATACTGATTTATTATTATTTTTAGATTTTTTTTCAGCTATTTTTTGACTTCTGCCCTTTTTTTCTTTCTCACCATTTAATTTATTTTTCTTATCTTCTTTTTTTAAAACCCCATCTTTGGTAAAAGTCTCATTTCTTCCACCAGCTCTTCTATCTTTCCTCTTATAATCATTTACATTTAAATAATTGGGACTTTTATTATTATCCTCTAATTCTTTTTGCACTTCCTGTGGATTTATAATTAATGTTGCATTTTCATCCTTTAATATATTTTTTTCCATGCTATTTAAAGCTTCATATGCCTCATCAAATGTCTTTAAAAATTGCTTAAGCCGTTTTTCATTGACTACTTCTTCTTTTATGTTCTTTACCTGTTTTTCATAAGCTTCTTTTATTTCTTCTTTTGATGCATTTTTATCTACACCTAATAATTCATAATAATCTGTCATGTCTTCACTCCATCTAATTAAATTAAGTAATAGTCTTATCTTAATTGTTACCATTTTACTTATTAAAATATTATACCGAAAATAAAATTAATTTACAGTATTGCTTTCAAATTATACTATTACAAATTTACTTTTACAAGGAATAAAACAATGTAACCGTTATATTTAAATTTTGTAACTAAACTGTAACATTTTCGTCACTTGGCTGACAAAATTAAAACTTATTATAAGTACATAAATACAATATTCTTAAAATTGATAATAAAGTACGTCAAGTTAAGGAGCGAATCACATGACTATTGTAAAAAACATTTACAACACCTTTATTCATAATACAAACTATAAAAATTTTATACGGTTTTGTTGTGTTGGATGCTTAAACACTATGTTTGACTTTGGAGTATTTTCCTTGCTAAATAGTTTTTTTGGTATTAACTATGTTATAAGTCAGGTAGTCTCTTATTCCAGTGGTACCTTAAACAGTTATCTCTGTAACAAGTTTTGGACATTCAATGATGCAAAAACAAATAAGAAGACGACAAAGGAAATTATTCAGTTTATTGTTGTTAATTCAGCTTCACTAGGTGTAAGTTTAGTTGGCTTAAGTATATTAATGAAAGATAATTCTATAAATCCTTTTATATCAAAAATTGCTGCAATGATACTAGCTCAAGTAGTTAATTTTTTAGGTTATAGATTTTGGGTCTTTGGGAAATCTAAAAATTTAAAAGCCTGTACTAACAATTTAACCTGATCATTATAAAAACTGTATATCTTTAATTTAGGAGGAAATTATTGTGACAGAAAAATTGAAACATAAAACGGAAAACTTTGGGATAGGAATAATTTTATTGTTATCTATAATATTAAACTTTGCAAATTTAGGTATAGAAGGAAATGCTAATACTTATTACTCTGCAGGTGTAAAGAGTATGATGATGAGCCTTAAAAATTTCTTTTTTGTATCTTCTGACCCTTCTGGTTTTGTAACTATCGATAAACCACCAGTAGGTTTTTGGCTTCAGACTATATCTGCAAAAATATTTGGCTTTAGCGGATGGAGCGTTATCCTTCCACAAGCACTTGCTGGAGTAATTTCTGTATGGATAATTTATTATCTTGTAAAGAGATCTTTTGGAACTTTAGCTGCATTAGTTGCAGCATTGTGCCTTGCAACTACTCCTATTTTTGTAGCAGCAGGTAGAAATAATACAATTGATAATCTACTTGTTTTATGTCTATTACTTGCATGCGTCGCTATTTCTCGAGGCGCTGAAGAAGGTAAATTTAAATATCTTATATTAAGCTTGGTACTAGTAGGTATTGGCTTTAATATAAAAATGGTTGAGGCTTATATGTTGGCTCCCGCAATCTTTATAACATATTTTCTTTCAACCACAATACCTTATAAAACTAAAATTAAACATCTTTTTGCTGGTGGAATAATTCTTCTTGTAGTATCTCTTTCATGGGCTTTAATTGTAGATTTAGTACCAGCAAGTGATAGACCTTTTATTGGCAGTAGCACCGACAATTCTGTTATGGAGCTAATTATAGGTCATAACGGTTTAGAAAGAATAGGTCTAGGTGGAAGAAATGCTCATAAAGGTACTGATGATCAATCACAAAAATCAAAAAATCAGGACAATACCAAACAAGATCAAGACCATGCTTCAGGTAATAAGGAGCTAGCATTACAAAATCAAGATTATGGATCACTAAATCAAAATCGTGCACCACAAAGTCATGATGGTTCATCACAAGATTATTCTGGTACATCGCCCGATCAAATGCCAGCAGGTAGAGGCGGTATGGGAAACAATTCAAAAACTGGTATTACAAGGTTATTTACTTATAACAATTTATCAGATCAAATATCTTGGCTTTTACCATTTGCCATAATCGGGGCCATAATTGTAGCACTAGAAGAAAAGGTTAGATTATTCCGCTTTGATAATAAAAGAAAGCTATCATTACTATTATGGTTTACATGGTTATTGCCTGAATTTATATACTTCAGTTTTTCAAAAAATGTAACTCATACGTATTACTTAACAACAATGGCTCCATCCATTGCAGCTTTAACCGGAATTGGACTTTCAGCCATGTGGAAACTTTATAATGAAGCAGGCTTAAAAAAATTGATTTTACCAGCAGTATTTGTTGTAAATGGGCTTATAGAAATACTTATTCTATCTCCTAATTATAAAACTTCAAATGGCTATAAAATTACACTTATAACAACAGGAATTTTATGCATAGGGGCATCTATAGCATTGATTATAAATGCTATCATAAGAAGAAAAATTTCTATTCAGCCTGAAAAAACATTTGGAAAAAAATTAAATATAGTACTGACTAGTATTGCTTTTATCGGCATCTTAACTGCACCTTTTGTTTGGTCTTCTACTACTCTATTTTATCCAATGAATGGAAGTAGTCCTGCTGCGGGCTTGGAACTTGCATCAGGGCACCAAAATAGGAATTTCGGTAACAGCAGCAATACAAAGCTAATACAATTTTTAGAAAACAACAAACAAAATGAAAAATACCTTGTTGCAGTCCCTTCTGCAATGACTTATGCTTCTGATTTAATACTTAAGACCGGTGAACCTGTTATGACTATTGGTGGATTTAGCGGATCAGATCAAATAATCTCCCTAGAAGAATTTAGGCAATTAGTTGCTGACGGTTCTATAAGATATGCACTAATTAATGATGGAAATCGTATGGGAGGGGGCTTTGGAGGTTCTAATTCAAATAGCCAAATTACAAACTGGATTGCTGAAAATGGAAAGCTTGTTCCAGATAGTGAGTGGAAAGATTCAACTACTTCAGATATACAAAACAATAATCAAAAATTCGGAGGTTTTGGCGGTGAAGCTGGATCAACTAAACTATATGATTTAAGCGGACAATTTGAAACTTCATCTATCAATTAACTTAATTTAATAGAAACATTTAAATACACAAAAAACACGAAAATATTGTATTTTCAATTGGAGGCAATTTTATGAACGATACATTATACCTAGTAATTCCCTGTTATAACGAAGAAGAGGTTTTACATGAAACAGCTAAAAGATTAATAAAAAAAGTTACTACTTTGATGAAGAATGAAGTTATCTCTAAAGATAGTAAAATCCTTTTCGTTAATGATGGTTCAAAAGATAAAACTTGGAATATAATAGAAGAGCTCCATAATCAAAATAATATATTTTCTGGTGTTAATCTTTCTAGAAATAGAGGACATCAAAATGCATTACTTGCTGGACTTATGACCGCTAAAGAATTTGCAGATATGACCATATCACTAGATGCAGATCTTCAAGACGATGTGGATGTTATAGATAAATTTGTGGAACAATACTATGACGGAAGCGATATTGTTTATGGCGTAAGGTCCTCAAGAGAAACAGATACATTTTTTAAAAGAACAACAGCCTTAACTTTTTATAAATTAATGAATAAACTTGGCGTTGATTCTGTTTATAATCATGCTGACTATCGTCTTATGAGTAGACGTGCTTTAGACGGTTTAAGTCAGTTTAAAGAAGTAAATTTATTTCTCAGAGGTATAGTCCCTTTAATTGGATACAAGTCTTCTATAGTAGAATATGAACGCCATGAAAGATTTGCAGGAGAATCTAAATATCCATTAAAGAAAATGCTCGCTTTTGCTTTAGATGGAATTACCTCTTTAAGCATAAAGCCTATAAGACTAATTACTCTTCTTGGATTTTTCATAGTCTTATTTAGCTTTATAGCTTTGAGTTATACTTTTATAGTTAAATTTTTCGGTGAAACTGTGCCTGGCTGGACTTCCCTAGCTCTTTCTATTTGGCTTCTTGGCGGTATTCAGCTTTTATCCCTTGGAGTTATAGGCGAATATATTGGTAAAATATATAATGAGACTAAGCAAAGGCCAAGATATATCATTTCCGACAAGTTAATTACTAAGGATCAAACAAATATACTATAGGCTGCTACCAATAAGCTAATATACTTGTAAATAATATAATAAAAAAACTATAGGCATGAGCTTTAAATTATATAGGGTTCATGTCCATTTTGTTCCCTGCTGAACTTTTTATAATAGTTCCGAATATAATAGTTTAAATACCCTTTTAAAATTTTCCTTTTAGAAAATTAAAATTATACCAAAGATTAAAAAAGGAGGTGCTATACCATGGGGAATAGCATTAATACCATGTATCCTAAAGCGCCTAATTCTCTAATTATAAAGAGTAGTAACGGAGGCTTCATCGATCTTGAAAATATAAATTACCAGAACATTGTTGTAGCCTTAGACGTTGATTTTAATAACAGAAACTTATCAAATGTTAAGTTAGATTTCATTTGCAATCTATATGTTAATCTTGCAGCAAACGACTGGATTGAATTTGTTCTTTCATTATATCGATATAAGAATGAGGAAAATTTTGAACTATTAACCTCAGTTCCTTATAAGATAATTTTAGGTGAAGAAGTTCCTGAAGACGGAACTTTGGTAAATATATCTTTAGAAAAAAATGATTTTATTACTTTTAGCTATTTTGATAGCAATGCAGTGCCTAAAAAATATAGATATGTAGTTAAGGTTGAGCTTAACTATATAAGCGTTGAAGCAGCTCAAATTCAATCAAGTACTCTCAGCCTTATTGCTCAATAAAATTATACTCATATACTTTTTCCTTCAATTAATGCATTGATAAAGTATATGAGTATTTTTTAGTTATATAATTTATATAATATTTCAGTAAAATGTTGAACATGTGTTGCAGTAGCTATTTCTGGCTGCAAACTGAGCTTATGAGTTTTTGGGTTAATTTGCATTACAAAATGACCATACACTATTTCTATTACTTTACTAGGACTGTATTTATAGCTTAAAAACTCACTATATTTATTACTTGTCACAGGATTCCCGTTCTTATCCTTATAAGTGAAAGAAACAAATGAGCCATTATGAGTATCATAATTTTTGCTTCCCTTTTTTATTCCATAATAGCAAAATACATTTTTACTATCGATTATTTTAGCGTTTATAATTGGACGATGATGATACTTGGTTTTAAATTTATTGTGATAAAAATAACTTACATTATAAAAATAATAGGTATCAAATTTGAAAGGTGTACCATTTGCATCAATACAATGATTTACTATATATCCTGGACCATCATTACCTACTATTTTACCATTGTGGATTTTTACATCTCCACCTTCCTTATATAAAACACCTATTTCCTTTCCATAATCGCTCTTCTTAAATACACTATTGGAACTCGCCGCTCCTACTTGAAGCTGTTCTAACTCCTCAGTTTTATCTTCCTTATTTTTTTCTTGCTCCTCCATGATAATTTATCTCCTCATTATGAATTTCTTACTGTACATGATATTCATTGATAAGGAGACCTGTACCAAACTAAAGGATTAATCAAACTAGCTTAGGAAGAGTAGTTGCTCCATGAGGCATAAGGTTTACTTTAAGATTTTTATTTTCGCCTTCATAAGAAATTTTAAGTGCATCTTCCAAGGTTTTAGTCAAAATAATTTTTGTATTCTTAAGTAAAACCGGATCAATTTCTGAAACTAAAATTAATTTATACTTTTCACCAGTCTCACAGAAGAAGTATCCAACAAATTTAGAAATAGTATAATGTTCTCTAAGATCCTTTTCTCTATCAAGCATATTATCAAAATTAAGTATCATATCCTTAATATCTTTAATTTCTCCTATTCCTTCACTACACTGAGCTAGTATTATAATAGTACCTCCATCAACTACTGCCTCTTTTGCATTTATTAAAGTTTTTATAGATTGATAAAGATTTATATCCTTTGGCGCCCCTCCTGCACTTGCAATGACTATATCAGATTTCTTCTTTATATTAACACCATCAATACTGTCTACTAATTTTCTTCCCGCTTCATGAGCCGTTATATAATTTCCTGAAACTGCGCCAGCTATATTACCATCTGGTCCCATTATTACATTAAACATAAAAGATGGTTTCACCATAGCAGCTGCCTGCATCATATCATCATGTATAGGATTTTCTATAATATTACCTGAACATACCTTTTCTCTTGTTCCACTTCCAAGTCCTTCATTTAAAGAAAGTGAATGATTCATGGATATTGTCTTAAATGACGAAATCCCAGGAAGTATTGACTTTTTCCCTCCTGACCAACCTACAAGGAAATGATAAACAATCGCTCCTGTAATAACTATATGATCACAGTTAACAGCTTTTTTATTTACTATAACAGGTGTTCCATAGGTTGTATCCCCTAGATATACCATATTCTCTTCATCAAAACAATCATGATCATAGACTTCAAACCTTTTTGAAAGCTTTTCCCCAAGAAGTATTTTATGTTCTTCCCTTGTTTGTTTTCTATGTGTGCCCTGAGCACATAGAAATACAATATCTTCATCCTTAACTCCGCCTGCATTTAATTCCTCTACAATTTTATATAAAAATTTATGCGGCTTTTGCCAGCTTCTTGTAATATCTGAAATTATTATACAAACAGTCTCCCCTTCATGCACTATATCTTTAAGTCTATTGCTGTCAATAGGATTGTATAGCGCTTCTGAAATAATCTCATCCTCTGTCTTATCTTTTTTAAATGCATTGCTTTCAATTACTTCAAGAATATTTTTTTCCTCAATAAAAGCTTTCATATACCCTTGTCCATATTTCATATTAATTTCTTTCATTCATAGCCCTCCAATAATCAAATTATCACTTTTTTTAAATATATATTGATAATTTTATAAGTTTTTTTGCTTATTTTTAATATAATACAATATATAGCCATAGTCAATAAATGCATCTATTTATATCTGCATTCACAATTAAACCTTTATTACATAGTATATAATGATATATTTTGCAGGAGTGATTTTATGTATAATATACAAGCTCAACCATATGATTTTAGATCAGTTCAAGGAATATCCATGAAACAACTTAATGAACATTACAAGCTATATACAGGTTATATAAATAAATTAAATGAAATTTGGAATACTCCCTATACACCTGATGATTACACTGGCAGTAACACAACATATTCAAAAATGCGCTGTTTAAAACTTGGAGAAACATATGCACTAGATGGCGTAAAACTTCATCAGCTTTATTTTGAAAACATGATTGGAGGTAATAATACTCCTAGTGGTCCTATACTTAATTCTATACTAAAACAGTTTTCTTCTTATGATAATTTTATATCTTATCTTACAGATGTGGGCTTATCTATGAGAGGCTGGGCCGTACTTTCTGTTGATTCTATAGATAATAGTCTTCATATAATAGGAAGTGATGCGCATGATGTTGGCGCTGTATGGCTTTCTTGCCCAATATTAGTTATGGATCTTTATGAACATGCATATTTTATGGATTTTGGTACTGATAAAGGAAAGTATATATCAACATTTATTAGGAACATAAACTGGAACGTTTTAAATGATAGATTAAGAATACATGGATCTTTAACACAAACTATGACTCCCCAAAGAATTAACTACTATCCTTTTGAATTTTGCAATTTATCATTTATTTAACTTATGTAACTATATTGGACACACAAAGTTCAACATTGCATGACTTTATGTGTCCAGGTAATAACTTCTTCTTTAATCTTACTTTATATTTTCATTTCTCTAAATCTTTATAGTATTTATCAAATAAAGTTTTAAACGTATAAAATACATATCTACTTTAGACAAACACACTCATCTACTTTTCACTTAATATGTTCTCAATCATGCTTTTTAAATTTTTACCTTCTTCAAAATCTGAATCTAAACTCAAAGATTTTTGTGTATATTCAAGGGCTCTATCAATTTCTTGTAAGTTATAATAACAAAGTGCAATTTCATAATTAGTTTCCGGGCACTCTCCATAAAATTCTAATGAAGCTTCAAAAAATTTTAAAGCATCCTCATCGTGACCTAAATAACCTAATATAGATCCAAAGTAATATCCTAAATCTCCCTCTTCCCCAATAGGAAAATAATATTCGAAAACCTTATTGATAGCATCAATTAGTTCAGCCTTGGGGAAGTTTTCTTCAACCTCTATTCTTTCAAGCAATATATTATATAATTCAAGTAAGGTTCTTGCATCCCATACTGTAAACCTAAGGAATGTTAAAAGTTCTCTTGTAGTTAAAGACTTGCTTAAAGGCATAACTGCTTTTTTCATTTTATAGAAATCATCTGGCCCTATAGTTTCAATAACCTCGTTATAAGCCATTAAAGTCTCTATAAACTCATGCTTACTCTCGCTAAATAAAAACAGTGATACATTTATATTTTCATGTTCATATAAACTATGTATTACTTTTCCACCTAGACCTTTAAAATATAACTCTATAGCATGGAAATTAACTGTCATAGAAATACATCCATGCTTTGATAAAAATGGATGATAATTTTTATACATAGCCTCTTCATTTTTATAACCTTTGTCAGCAGATATTAGAATTATGTCATCATTAAATAACTTTCTTAATCTTGAAATACACCTTAAGCCAATTATAGGCATATAAAATGCTGTATCTTCTAAAGAATTTTTATAATATAAAAGCACATTATTAAAATTTTCATCTTCATAATAATCATTTCCTTCAATTTTCTTATCTGAATAATAATAATCCAAACCTGAAAGAATTGATTTATCTTCAGGATCATCCTTTTCCTGTGGCGAGGTTACTGTAATTAATCCTTCAAAAAGTTCTCCAGAGTTCACATAAAAAGTATCTTGAGGAAGACTATCAAAGGTATAATTTGCAAATAAAATCAAAGGATTTTTCATTTTTCCACTTGATAAGGTTTCCCCACTATATCTAAGCTTAACCTCATCATCTTTAGCTATGTCAAAAGTTGCACAGTCAAGTACTCCCGATTCAAAATAAGGCTTTAAAAAGCTGTGACTTTGCCAATATTCAATATTCCTCTCTGCAAAATCAGTTACAATATATTTAAACTTTATACCTCTTAATGAAGAATTTTCAATCATGTGTAAAAATCTTTTTAAAAAAGTATACGTAAACCTTCCAACTCCTGCTGCAAGCTCCATTATGTATATTACACTATCTTTATTTATATCTTCTCTTGACGCATAATCTCTCAAATATCCAAAAACAGTTTTGGCATATTGATTTGCAATATAGGGGTTTGTTGTTATGTATTGAGGTACTATTCCTTTAATCCATGCCTCTGGACCTTGATTCTCAAAAAAATCCGACTGCAATTTCCATAGCATTGACTTAGATAATGGCATTTCTGACTCAACTATAACTCCCGGCTTCTCCTTATCTTTTAAATTATCAAGCCTTGTGATGTTATATTTCTTATTTTTTTCTACCAAAATAATTTCCTCCTAAAGTATAAATAATAACTATATTATGAATTTCTGTACCATTTCATTAAGCCTTTTGCAGCTTCTGTGGCTGTTAGTGCCACTTATTCAAGAGCTTTTTTAGTTTTTGTAATGATTTTACCCTAATCTGTGCTATTTTTCAACAATCACTAGTTAATTTCTTTACATTGTACTTTCTTCTACTGATAAGACTAATCATAAATTGGTAATTTAACATTATAATTCATGAATTTAACATATTTCCCTGAACTAGTTTCTTATTTTATGGTAGAATAAGTTATATGCTTAGTAAATTTGGAAGGATCTTAAAATAATAATGAAAATATATGCATTAAATATTAGTAAAAATATTTCACCTTTGCTATTTAATAAATTTATATCTTTTGTATCAATAGAAAGACGTGAAAAAACAAACAAATTTATGAGAAAAGAAGATGCTGATAGATCTCTAGCTGCAGAGATCTTAGTTAGACATGCTTTAATCGAAAATATGAAAATAAAAAATGAGGATATATCATTTGACTATAATACATATGGAAAACCCTATTTTGCGCATACTCCTCCTATTTACTTTAACCTTTCCCATTCCGGAAACTGGGTAGTATGTGCCATTAGTGAGCATGAAGTAGGTATTGATGTAGAAAAAATTGATGAAATTGATTTAGATATTGCAAAATCTTTCTTTGCCAGAAAAGAATATTCTGATCTTATGGAAAAGGATGATTCAGAAAAGAAGGAGTATTTTTATGTATTATGGACACTAAAGGAAAGCTATATTAAAGCCCGTGGCAGAGGTTTAAGTTTAGATTTACGTTCTTTTTCTATTAGTATGAATAATGATAATAATATTATATTTGAAGCTCCAAATGACTGTGAGAAGTATTTCTTTAAGCAATATGATATAGATAAAAATTATAAATTATCTGTATGCACTTCTCATGATGTTTTCCCTAACGAAATTATTTTTAAGACCTTAGATGACTTACTTATATATTAATATTTTTAAAATTAGGAGATGATACTTATGAAAAAATTTAAACTCTTTTGCTTTTCTTATGCAGGAGGCTCCTCTATAATATATGAAAAATGGAGAAAACTACTATCCCCTTCAATTGAATTAATACCTATAGAATATTCTGGAAGAGGAAGAAGATTTACCTCTCCTATATACGATAATATAAATGAAATAGTTGAAGATGCCTTTCAAAGTATTAAGACTCATTTAGATGGAACAAGCTTTTCATTTTTTGGACATAGTATGGGAACCATTGTAGCATACGAACTCAGCCATAAATTAAAGCAATTAGATTATCCTGCTCCTAGGCATATATTTTTTTCAGGCAGGCTCGCACCTCATGCGATAAATCCCTATAAAACTCTTCATGTTTTAAATGATATAGAATTTAAAGAAGAACTTTTAAAGTTAGGTGGAACACCTTTAGAAGCATTAGAAAACAAAGAGTGGATGAGCATTTTTCTTCCAATATTACGATCTGATTTTAAAGCTGTTGAGTCATATAATTATTCTAAAAAAGATGATATCCTTGATTGTGAATTCACAATTTTGTATGGGGACGATGACTATTTAATAAATGATAATATCTATGAATGGCAAAGACATACAAAAAATAAGTGCACTTTCTTAAATTTTACTGGAGGACACTTTTTCATAGCTGAACATACTGCTGAAATTGTACATACAATTAATAAGACTCTTATTTCTAAACTTTAACTTTATATGAGTTGAATTCCTCTTCAATAAAGGCATTATTTATCTCTTGTGCAAGATGCACTTCCCTTTTTATTTGCAGCATCATATCTCTAAACATAATTCTCCTCTTTGTTTCACTATTTTCTAAAAGAATCGTTAATAACTTTTCTTTTAGAATTCCAATCGGCAGCTTTAAATTACTTTTTTTCTTATGATTAATATTTAATTTATCTTTAATCTGGTTATATTGTCGTCCACTCATTTCAATCATATTAAACAAATAAATCATTGCGTAAAAGTCTTGCTCAATGGTTTTCTTCGTTGTACCAGTAAAATTTTCTACTTGAATTTTATCTTTCAAATCATTATACACAGCGTCTTCTCCCCATCTCATAAGAAATAGTTCTATAAAATCTTGAGCCCCTAAATTCTTGTCTAACAAGTTTGTTATTAAAAACTCTTCCTCTGATACTGAAGAAATAAAACGTATTACTCTTACTTTATAAATCTTTTTGTTATGTTCAATCTTAAATATTGGATATTTTTTATTTTCTATAGTTACTTTATTTAAATCCGTTTTTGATATTCTCATAAGAAAATTAATATTATTTTCTATTAAGAAAGAAAATATTTCTTTAGAATAATGTTTTCTTTCAATTAATATCAAGTCATTCTTATAGCTCTTTTCTAGAATTCCCGAAAGAATATCTATAGTCATGTGCTCTTTTGAGACTTCACTTTTATCTATTTTACTGCTTAAAATTATATTATTTACGACATTAAAAATACAACAGACTTTTACCACTACAGATGTAGCATTTTGACTTTTATCTTGTCCATATTCATCTCTTAAAGACTCAATATTTGGAATTTCTATAAGATTTTCATCAATAGCTAATACTCTATACTTCTTCCAAAGATTTTTATGATTTGATTCTTCGTAAATAACTTCATTTATGGCATTGTTTAGTTCAATAAGAGCCTTAGGATTAATTTTATTTCTAGCTTCTAAAAATGTTTCTTTTGAAATATGATTATCTCCATTTATAATTTTCTCAAAAAAACTATTAAATTCACTTTTTAATGATTTTCCCATCTCTCTAAAATCCATTTTATCATCCCTTATAAAATTATTTGATGCAAATATTGAAACTTTCAAAGTCATCTTATTACACCATATGCTTTCTCAACTTACTTTAATATTTTTAAGATTCACCAGACTCAAGAGCATTTTCAATAGCCTTTAAAATTACCTTACTGCTATTTGTAGCTCCTGAAATAGCATCTACCTGCAAACTTTGCTTCTTCTTTACATCATCTACGATAACTTCTGCAGGCTTCCCTTTTTCAGTTTTATGATTAAGCAGCTTGATATCTGTAATCTTCTTATCTTTAACTGTAACTTCAACCTCTGCACCTACAAAAATAGCATCGTAGGAACCTGTATATGTTCCATCATGAACATTTGATAAATCAACAGATTTAATATTTATTTCACTAACTATTTTCTTATAATTATATAGAGAGATTAGATAGTTAATTCCAAAAATCCCTCCAGATAAAGCTGCAATACATATTGCAATTATCACTATCTTTTTTACATTTATCATATTAATACTCCTCTTTATCTTTCATATAAATTGAGTTTATTTTAAATGAGAAAGCATTTTGTATCATACCTTTCTGCATGTTCTACATATTCTTTAGGAACATGAAAATAAATAACAAGTCCAAAGTATGGATGTTCTTCATCAGTCAAGTAGACAAATTTCCATCATAGTGAGTCTATTAGGTAAATTTGAATCTGTGCATGATACAAAATCTTTAATTTGTTATTTTTCTACACAACTCTTTGCATTAAATAAGGTTAATAATTCTTACCTATTTCGCTGCCTTTCTAGATAGTTTACTTTTCTATGTCTATAGCCAGTTGATTAGAAATCGATCTTTTTTCACTATTAGAAAGTGCGTGCTTCATTTCCATCTTTCTTAATCCACTTCTTTGCATCGAAATATAGTCCGCTTCCTTATAAGTTAATTCTTCCTCAAAAGATACTTTATAAGTTTCATTTTCAAATGGATAAGTTGGAAGCATTACTTTTTTTATATTATCATTGAATAATTTACTTGGATTAAATCTAACTCCAAGAGTATAAATTTTAGCAAGGACTGACATAATAGATTTTACTGAATCTCTACTTATATCCATATCTATCCAGTTGAAGTTTTTATCATCATAAAACTCTTTGTTCTTAATTTCATTGAGGTTGCCCGGATAGATAATTACTTGATTTTTATTAACGAATCCATTTAAACTTCTAATATTTTTATCATCATTTTGAGAAATATTAAATACATCTTCTAAAACTCCTGTTGATGTTAATATAGAACAATTTAAATATACTGCATTTTTATCTCCTTCTAAAACATCATCCTTTTCAGCTCTAATAGTGCCTACTATTTCTTCTAATGCTTGCTTTAAACTCATTTTCCCAGTCAAAACAGATGCTGCTAAAATTCCTGTTCCTTCTGCAATTATCCCATAAAGCTTCATTTCAAAATTACTTAGTAAAACTCCGAAGGCATATTGAACTGCAAAACTCTCAAAATCTAATATTTTTTCATTAGAAATGTTTTTCTCTACGACCTTCAAACACTCTTTATATGCAATGTTGAAAGCATCAAATCGTGAACTTAAGTCTTCTTTACATTTTTCAACTTTTTTCATATTACCATCTAAAATTAAATAAGCTTCTGTTTGCCTATTTGGGTTAGATCGTCCTTTATAAATACATTCACTATCCTCGTTATTTATTAAGTGAGTAAGTATTTCTAATAAGTGCTCCTTTGACTCTACTACAGCTGAATTTTTAGTACTTAATTCCTTTTGATTACTATTTATAGTAAAGCAAATTGAAGCAGTATTTAAGCCTTCATGCCCCTTAACATATTCTTTTAGATTCAATGCTATATTTTTTATAACACTTTGATTTCTGCCAGTTAACTGTAATAAATAAGGAAAATCTTCCTCTCCCTTTTCAATATGCTTCTTTTCTGGAGCTTCTTCTAAAATTACATGAACATTTGTCCCTCCAAAGCCAAAACCATTTACCCCTGCTCTTAACGGAGTTACACCACTCCTTTCCCATTCCATCGTTTTTTCAGCTGCTACAAAAAATGGTGAATTTGCAAAATCTATATTTCTATTAGTTGTTGTCTTGTTATAGTTTATTGTATGTGGTATCTTCTTATTTTCCAGAGCAAGAACAACTTTGATTAAACTAGTTATTCCAGATGCTGATAACATATGTCCTATTGATGATTTAACTGATCCTATAGCACAGAATCCTTTTTCTGAAGTAAAGGCACGAAAGGCTTTAGTCATACCTTCGATTTCAATTGGATCTCCTAAAGGTGTACCAGTGCCGTGAGTTTCTACATAGGATACTGTTTCTGGATTAATTTTTGCATCTAAATATGCCTTTATTACTGCATCAGCTTGTCCTTGTGGTCTTGGTGCTGTTATACCTTGAGAATGTCCATCATTATTCATAGCTGAACCTTTAATTACAGCCATTATATTATCGTTATCTGCAATTGCATCCTCCAATGGTTTTAATAGGATTGCACTTGCTCCTTCTGAGAGTACCATTCCATCCGCTCTGTCATCAAATGGATAACACGCACCTGTTTTTGATAAAGCTTGAACTCTACTTAATCCAATAAATGGAGTAGGACTAGTATTTAAGTTCACGCCTCCAACTATGGCCATCTTACATTGCCCAGTTCTAATACTTTCGCAAGCTAGATGCAATGCTGAAAGCGAAGATGAACAAGCTGAATTAACTGTTAAACTTGGTCCACTAAGATTTAAACAATGGCTTACTCTAGCTGCCACCTCATTTAGGCTATTTCCAGCTACTGCATCAGGCACCATCTTTGCCGGCTTAAGTACATTTAATATATTAGACATAATTTCATTTTTTTCATTAGACTCCATATTATTGAAGGTTTGATTCTTTAACAGTTTATCTTTTAATTCCATGTAAATTCTATAGTTATTAAAATGCTCTGAATATCCATTTTGCTCACTTCCCACAAAAACTCCAATATTATTTGTGGAATATCTTCCGCCATAACCTGCCTGCTGCATAACCTCCCATGCTATCTCTAAGAAAATTCTCTGCTGTGGATCTGTAACAGTTGCCTCACTTGGAGACATACCAAAGAACAAAGGATCAAATTCATATGGATTATCTATAAATCCGCCACATTTAGAATATGATGTGTAGGCAGAATTCATATCTGCACTATAGTGATCATTTGCAGGCCATCTATCTTCTGGTATTTCTCTTATTACGCATTCTCCATTCTCTAGAATTCTCCAGTATTCATTCAAATTATTTGCACCTGGTATTCTAAGGCTAGCACTGATTATTGCAATATCTTTGGACTTTTCATTTTTAATAACCTCTATATCCAAATCATCAATTTTACTAACAGCAGCTTCTTCAAATCCTTCTAAATAAGTCTTTTCTATATATTCCGCTAAAGCTTGTGGAGTTTGGTATTCAAATATTAAAGTAGGATAGAGCTCCATGCCAATACTTGTTCCAAGCATTTCCATAACCTTTACTGCCCCAAGTGAATCCAAACCTAATTCAAGAAAATTCTTTCCAACATCAAAATTATCTTCTTCAACCTTTAACTGTTTTGCTATAACCTTATAAACAATTTCTTTTATATTTTTTAATTTTCTTGAGTTTACTGGAGACATTTTAATAGTTGAAGGTTTCTCAACATCTGAAATCTCAATTTTATCTATTATATGAATAACATTTTGACTTTCAACTGATAAAGCTCTTATAAAGGCTTCTGCCGCTTTTTTAGCAGGAAGAGGATTTAACCCTTGAGCTTTTAAGGCTAGTAAAGCACCGTTTCCAAAATCAGATCCCATTCCAGTTCCTGCCCATAGAGAATAATTTAAAGCAATAGTTTTTCCTGGTGCATTATCAGCTGCTCTATAATAGCTATATGCTGATAAAAAGGCATTCGCAGCTGCATAATCACCAACACCTGCTGACCAAAGCTTTTCTGAACAAGATACTGAAGATAGCATAACAAAAAACTTTAATGGTTCTTTTCTTGTAACTAAATCAGTTATTATACCACCCTTTAGTTTTGGCTCTATAATCTTATTTATGGTTTTAATATCCTTATCCAAGAGTTTGAAAGTTTTGGAATCAAAGGTTCCTGCTGCATGAATAACTCCATAGATAGCTCCATATTCATCGGCTATTCTCTCCACTAGAGTTTTCATATCACCTATTTTTGTTACATCTACAGCTTCATAAATTACATTTGCTCCAAGTTCTTTTAATTCCATTATTATGCTTATCTTTTTAGCATGCCTAGTATTATTAGCTAGCTCCTCCTCCCACTTTTCTACTAATGGCAATTCTTCTCTACCTGTTAAAATAAGATTTATTTTAGCTTTTTTTGCAATAACCTTAGCTATTTCAGAGCCTACAGCACTTGCGCCTCCAGTAATTAAATAAGTTTCACCATCATTAAATTTAATCTTAGAAGTTTGATTCAATTCAATGCTATTTGATAATTCTCTTATAAATCTTACTCCACCTCTAATAGCAACTATTCCTTCCTTGCTTAAATCATGCTTTATTTCATCAGATAAAATTTGAGCAATTTCTCTATTAGATTCATACTCTTTTTTATCTATATCAATACAATATGAATCTATAAAAGCATTTTCCTGATCCAAAGCTTGCGCAAAAGTTATAGCAGTAGCCTGATGTGGACTTGAAATCTTATTCTCTTCATTTACAGAAACACCATTATCAGTCACTAAAAGTAATTTTGTTTTTTCTATATTTAGTTTTGATAAAGCTTTTCCTACATACAATACACTATAAATATCCTCATGCATTACCTTATCATCAAATGCAAATTCTAATTTCAAGCTTTTATTATTTAAGTTCCAAAGGTGTATTACTGCACCTATGGGTCCTTGAATAGTATTAAAGACTTTAACATAATCCTCTTCTACTATTGGATTAATTGTAAATTTACTATAATCATCAAAGCTATATTCTGTGCCTGCTTTAACAACGTAAATTTTATTTAGCTTAAATATCTCCTCAATCTCATCTTTAATACCACTGTCATCACTGAATACTACGATATTTCCTTTGATTTCTAAGTTAATATCTTTGTGGGGTTCAGGTTTCCAATTCCAGTTATAGAACCATTCGTCAGGAACCCTAATACTCTCGTCTCCAAAATCAGGCTTATAGGTTTTCCTTTCAAAAGGATATGATGGCAATTGAAGTTTATTATAGTAAATTTCGCTTTCAAACTTCTCAAAATCTACGTTAAACCCTAATGTAAATAATGAAGAAAGTGCTGCTAAGCATACATCAAAAGACTCCATTTTACGATCTGACAAAGATAGAATTATTCTAGCACTTTGAGCTTGTACTCCACTTGCCATTCTTGATAATACTCTGTCAGGTCCACATTCAATAAGTATATCTACAGCTTTATCAGACAAATGCTTTATGCTCTGTTCAAATTTTACAGAAGAAAGAATATGATTTATCCAATATTCTATATCAAAAGCTTCATCCATTATTTTTCCTGTAACATTTGAAATTACAGGTATTTTAGGAGAATTAAATTTTACTTCTTTAAGCACTTCTCTAAATGCATCTAATATTGGTTCCATAAGCGGTGTATGGAAAGCCTGAGATACCTTTAATTTCTTAAAGCCTATACCTTCTTTAAGTAAATTATTACAGAACTTTTCTACATCTGCCTCATCTCCCGAGATGACCTGATGCGTTCCATTGTAAGCAGCAATCCAGACAGCTCCTTCAAATTCTTTAAATAAAATTTCAAGTTTTTCGCTTGAAGTAAATACTGCACACATACAGCCAGAGGATTTTATGCTGCCCATAAGTTTTCCTCTAGCAGAAACTATTTTAGCTGCATCTTTTAAAGTTATTACATCTGCAAGACAAGCTGCTGCCCATTCTCCAACGCTATGTCCTAACATATAAGCTGGTTTAATTCCTAAATCTATAAGAAGTCTTCCAAAAGCATAATCCATAGTAAATACTACAGGCTGTGTAATATTAGTTTGAGCTAAAATGCTTTCATCAGCTTTATCGCTATAAATCAAATCAGTTATTTTTTCATTTAGATATGGGTAAAAGACTTCACTGCACTCATCTACATATCCTTTAAAAATAGGAAGTTTATTATATAACTCTCTTCCCA
The DNA here is from genome assembly GCF_002006495.1 of Clostridium sp. BL-8. NCBI lineage: Bacteria > Bacillati > Bacillota > Clostridia > Eubacteriales > Clostridiaceae > Clostridium > Clostridium sp. BL-8. The sequence goes on along the minus strand of NZ_LZZL01000002.1, from coordinate 33,887 downwards.
TTCCAACATATTGAGAGCCTTGCCCAGTGAACATTAATGCTACTTTATGTTGTGCGTCACCATTAAGTTCTTCTACTTTTATATTTTGAAGTTCATTTATTAAATCTTCTATTGATTCTGAAACAACGCTATAACGGTATTTATTAAAAGAAGTTCTTAAGACATTTTCTGTATAACATATATCTCCCAAGTTATTTTCCTTGCTCGTTTTGAGATACTTAACTAAATTATTAATCTTTAACTGCAAGGATTTTTTACTATTTGCTGAAAGATTTAAAGCATGTTTGCTTCTTGAATAATCTTGAATTTCAACTGCGGGTATAATTTCACTAGGTGCTTCTTCTAATACCATGTGACAGTTTGTTCCTCCAAAACCAAAGGAATTAACTGCTGCTTTTCTCATTTTCCCTTCTTGAGCTTCCCATTTTCTTGCTTCTAGCATTGTATAAAAAGGTGTTTTATCAAATTTAATTGATAGATTAAGTTCATCTAAGTTTACGTTTGGAGGCATAGTTTTATTATTTATTGCTAAAATTACTTTTATAAAACTCGCTATACCTGCACCATTAAGCAAATGCCCAATATTTGCTTTAACTGATCCTATTGCCATAGAATTACTTTCTGGATTCCATCTCTTAAAGGCATTACTTAAAGCTCTTACTTCACTTGGATCCCCAATTTTTGTTCCAGTACCATGAGCTTCTATATATTGTATATCTCTTGGATTTATTCCACTTTTAACATACAAAGATTCAATTACTTCACGTTGACCATCTGGATTAGGTGCCATAACGCCTATAGAATGCCCATCATTATTTATAGCACTTGCCTTAATAACCGCAAGAACCTTATCTTTATCCTTTAAAGCTTTCTTAAGAGGTTTTAATAAAACTAAACCTGCACCTTCTCCTGGTACTAATCCATCAGCTTTAGCATCAAAAACCCTTGATATACCACTTGTTGATAGTGCACCTGCATTACTTAAATAAATGTATGGAGTTGGTGTTAATAGGAGATTAATTCCTCCTGCTATAGCTAATTCGCACTCACCTTTTTTTAAAGCTTCACAAGCTAAATGAATTGTCACTAAAGAAGATGAGCAAGCAGTATCAACCACCATGCTTGGTCCTTTAAAATTAAATTCTTGAGAAGTTCTTGCTGCGATCATGTTAAGAATATTATCAACAAGCAAGTTTGTGTGGAATTCAGTTACACCAAGCTTATTCTTCCATTCTTCTAATATAGATTCTTGAACTTCTTTTGATAATGAGTTAAAGCTGTCAAAATTCTTAAGACTTGACATATTTAATGTGTTAAAGTGATATTCCTGATATGTATTTGTACCAGCACCAATATACAGGGATATACTTTCTCCACTAACTTTTTTCTTAGAGTATCCTGCTCTTTCAAGTATTTCAAATACTAATTCTAATATAATTCTTTGCTGTGGATCCATGACTGCTGCTTCTTCATCAGATATATTAAAGAATTTGGCATCAAAATCAAATGGTTTATCTATAAATGCACCTGTTTTACAATAAGTTTTTGTAGGATCTCCACTTGTACTATAATATTGATTTACATCCCATCTTTCTTCTGGCACTTCACTAATACTGCATTTACCACTTACGATATTATCCCAAAACTCCTCTGGAGATGAAGCTTCTGGGAAACGACAAGACATTTCTATTACAGCTATTTCGTCGTCTTCGTCTACTTTACCAGACATTTTTTCATCAATATTAGTTAATACGTTATTACTTTCAGAGAAATTTTTAAGATATTCCTCCATCTCATTTATTGTTCTACAATTAATTAGAATATCATGACCTAAGGTTATATCTAATTCATCTTCAAGCATCCCTAAAACTTGGACTGCCTTTATTGAAGTTCCACCTAAAGAAAAGAAGGATTGATTATAGCCTATACTTTGTGCTGGTCTGTCTAATACATCTGCCCAAATTTCTTTTATCTTATCTCTACTTATATTTAAATCTAAAGATTTGCCTTCATCTGCCTCCTCAGCTTTTTCTTCTATATTAAGTAATAATTCTGAAGAAGTTAGTGTACTATCTGCAAATTCATTATCTAAGAAGGATTGTACTAACATAAAACGTCTTACTTTGCCACTAGTGGTTTTTGGAATGGCTTTTACTAAAACTACGAAATCAATATAGATTCCGAAGGTTTCACTTATTTTACTAAGCATATTTCCATAAAAACTCTTTAGCTCATCTTCCTTTACACGCAGTGATGAGAAGATTGCAATCTTTTCTCTTCCTTCTTTCTCATCATGCCATCCGCCTACTACAACTTTTCCTGTTTCTACACCTTCTATTTCCTCTAATTTAAACTCTATGTCATGGGCAAAGAAATTTTGTCCATTGACAAAGATTATATCCTTAATACGACCTGTTACACATAATCTTCCATCAATTATAAAGCCAGTATCTCCTGTTTTAAGCCAGTCATCTTGGAAAGACTTCGCTGTAGCCTCTGGATTATTTATGTAGCCTTTTGTAACATTGTCACCTTTAATTTGTATTTCACCAAGTACATTCTCTGGAACTATTTCTCCATCATCATTTACAACACGTACCTGCATACCTGCAACTGGATAGCCTTCATCTGCTACTTGAAGTGCATCTTTAGCACCTTCATCCACCTCTTCAACTTCTGATTTATTTACAAGGCTATTTCTACTGATAAAATGACTTAGAGGCTTTGAATTTACTGGAGGAAATGAAACAGCTAAGCAGGCTTCTGCCATTCCATAAACCATAAACATACTTGTCTCAGATAAATTACATTCAGATAATTTTTCCATAAACTCATTAACCAAAGGCATTGAAATAGGCTCTGCACCATTAAAAATTAATCTTAAGCTGCTTAAATCCCACTCCTTAAGATGATTATCTTTAACTTTTCTAAGAAGTAACCTATATCCAAAATTCGGACTAGAGGTCATTGTTATCTTATGCTTCGAAATTAAATCAAACCAAAGAGTAGGCCTCTTTACAAATTTCATAGGATTCATATTTATTTGGAACATTCCTAATGCAATTAAGGAAATATGAAAACCAATAAGCCCCATGTCATGATAATATGGCATCCAAGAAAGCACTCTATCCTCTGAAGTCAGACCTCCACTCTCAATTATTCCTTCTATGTTAGTCAATAAGTTTTTGTGAGTTAATATAACTCCCTTTGGAGTATTTGTACTTCCAGAACTAAATTGTACAAAAGCAGTTTTCTCAATTTCCGATAAATTCATTTTACCCTTTATTGTATTTTCTCTTAAAATTGATATATCAAGCATATTCATCTCTTGACATTCAGAATATAACTCATTGTTCTTCATGCCCTTAATGATACTCTCATCACTTATTATTACAGGCTTCTCTAAAGTATTCCAAACATTTATAAGTTTTTCTAAAGAAGCATTTTTTCCTTTAAATGCTGAAGGTGTAGAAATTGGAACAACTACAATTCCTCCAAGTACACAAGCCCAGAAACAAATAATGAAATCAATATTATTTTGAAAGGAAATAATCGCAAAATCATCCTGCTTTATACCTTTTTCTTGGAGAGCTCCTAAACAAATCATTGCCTTTTCAAGTATTTCTTCATAGCTCAAAAAGATATCTGAGTCATTCCCCTGCACTAATAATATTCCTTTATCTTTTTTATTTTCTGCAGCTTCTATTAATAAGTTACCTATATTCATCTTATTACAATATTTATTTGTTATAGGTTTTCCACAAGAAATTGACATTTTTATATTATTATCCTTCATAGTTTCATCTCCTAACAAAATTCTAATACTTATAGATCAAATCCTGATTCTGATTCATATCTGACTTTTTTAACATACATTACAACAGGAAATGTAATAAATAACAGTAAACATACACTAAAAATATAATTATCTCCAAACATGCTCATAACCGCCGATGAGAGAAGTGGGCCAATAGTTGAACCTCCACCATAAAAAGAAGTAAATAATGAAGTCCCTGAAGGTATCTCTTCTTTACTCAAATTTTGAACTGATACTGCCATAGCCAATGGATATATAGGCCCAATAATAAATCCTGATAAGAAAGAAAAGATCAATCTTAAGACAAAATTGTCAAAAATCATTATTCCAGCGATTGTGAATACAGAAATGATAATACTCATTAATAAGACTTTCTCACGCCCGAGCTTATCTGATAGATACGTTATAGGCATAGTCCCTATAATACTTCCAAGTACAAATATACCCAAAGCATATCCAGCAATTCTTAAGTCATACTGTTCATGTATTAAAAAAACTGGGTACAAGGTTGTTAAAGTTGTTTCAGTAAAACCATATAAAAATCCACCTTGAAGTCCTATAGATATTTTCTTAAGTGTATTTATCTTTGGTTTTGGGGAAAATAATAATTTTTCTTTAAAAGTTGCATGTATAACTATTTGACAAATTAGAAGTGCACATATTGGAAATATAAATGGCACCCAATTGTTCCATTCATAAAATGCAGGTCCAAGGACAGAAGATAATACAAAACCTACTGCAAAGCATAGTGAATACAAACCACTAATTACACTTCTTGAACTTTCTTCTGTTAAATTTTGAAGCATGGTTTGAACTCCAACCAAATTAAAGCTTAGACCAATACCCATAAATATCATTAAAAAGAGTGAAACAACCAAATTAGATGAAAATGGGAAAATTCCACAAGCCGTTGCTGAAATTACCGCGCCTATTAATATAGTTCCCTTAATATCTTTATTTCTCATTTTTCTATCAACTAAAATAGATCCAATTGACATAAATAAGAAAAACGACGAGGATATGATTCCAATCCATAAGCTATTTACATTATTGGACTTTAAATGTGTTGATGAGAGGGGATTTATAATCCCCATTGCAACACCAATAAGTAAACCTATTACAAAAAGAATCCATTTATTATTAGAAAATAGTGAATGCATCTTTTCTTTTAAAGGCATAAATCCAAATTCCTCCTCTATTTGTTTGATTGTGCCTTAATTGCAGCCTTAATAATTGGAATCTGATGTGCTCCAAACCAATACATATCTTGATTTCCAAATATCTTAATAGCTTCTCCTGTTATATAATCCGATTTATCCGAAGCTAGGAATACAGCTAAATCAGCAACTTTTTCAGTAGGTATAGCTTTTTTTCTTAGAGCTTCTGGTGTCATATTTGTATCAACAAAAGCTGGACAAATTGCATTTACTTGAATATTGCTTAATTTTAATTCTTCTGACAGAGATTTTGTAAATCCTATTACTGCGTGTTTTGAAGCGGCATAAGCACTCATTAGAGGGTATCCAATAAAGGACGAATCTGATCCCATATTAATAATCTTTCCTGATCTTTGACTAACTAGATGCGGTGTAACGGCTTTACACATATTATAAGTACCGAACAAATTTACCTCTACAATATTCTTCCACTCATCAGCATCTATATCACTAAATGCTTCTAATTTTGTTATACCTGCATTATTTATTAATACGTCTATTTTCCCATAGGTAGAGATAATTTTATTTACTGCTTCAGAAACTTCACTATAATTGCTTATATCTGCTACTATAGAAATAACTCTGCCTCCTATTTTTTTAATCTCTTGTTCAGTTTCTTTAAGCTCCAATTCTGTTCTAGAAATAATTGCAACTTTAGCAGCTTCCCTTGCTGCTTCAATAGCCATTGTTTTTCCTATTCCTCTGCCTCCACCAGTTACAATTACGACTTTATCTGTTAAAACACCTTGCCTTTTATTTTCTTTTACTGGTGTAAGAGGTTTTAAACCACTGCTTACTACTAAATTTTCCTTATTATTTATATAAGAAAGCATTTCAGCAGCTGATTTAATATACTCATTTCCTAAAGTTCTTATGGTAGCTTCTTCATATTTATTTTTAGAATACTCTATTTCTAAAATTAGCATCCCATCTACTATTGAAAAGAAAAATTCAATTGAAGAAATCCTCTTTTGTTCAGGATGCGAGTATCTCCTATCCATTTCATCCTTTGAAAATTCAAATACATCATACTCATTATTATTTCTGTTTCCTAAGTAATTTGCTCTTATAGAGGTCAATTTTAAATCTGGATACATGTATGAAGGCAATTCCTCTGAAATCAAATCATAACTTATACCATTTAGAGGCACCTTATTAATTCCATCTGTAATCTTATTAACTATTTCTCCCCAATTCTCGTTACTATCAATAGAGATTCCTAAAGGATAGTTAATTGCAAAGTTTCCTACAGTATCAAAAAATGTACTGTTATCAAATATTCTTCCATTCATTCTATGACTGACAACCACCCATTGCTTTCCGTATTTCTTTTGAAGCATCTTGTAAAGAGGAGCAAGAATAATTGAATAAAAACTTGTTCCAAAATGCTTTTTCCCTGTAGTCTGCAATTTTAAAGTTTCAGCCTTATCTAAAGCAAAAGTTAGTAATTCAGCTGATCCTTCATTATTATTTCCTAAATTCAATTCCTCTCTAATCCTAAAAGAATATGACTCCGAAGGAAATTGCTTCTTATAATATTCTATAAATTCTGCAGCTCTTTTATTTTTCTCTTTATTAACTTCAAGGACAAAATCCCTATATGATTTTGTTTCTTCTATCTTAATATCACCATTATCAGAAATAAGCTGCTTATAAATTCTCCATATTTCTTTAAACAATAATTGATTTGCTATAAGGTCAGAAATTAAATGATGCCCGACTACCGAAATATCATAGGCAGAATCATTTACCCTTATAACAACCACCTTCCAAAGCGGCCATTTATCTACCTCTAAATTCTTGATAACTTCATTAATTAAATTTTTTATTTCTTCATTTCTCTCTTCTTCACTAAGATGAGAACCATCATAATAATCTGCTTCTACTATTTGATCATCTGATACAAATTTCTGCATCCATTTTCCGTCTTTATTAACTAATATACTTCTTAGCGCATCATTATTATTAGCTACTATAGTTAAAGCTTTATTAAACATATCGCAATCTAAAGGCTGCTTATATAAAAATCTTGTATATCCTGTCCATTGATATGGATAATCAAAATAACTCATTAAAAATTTCTGTGCAGGTGCTAATGGAATCTCTTCTACAATTGAATCTTTCACATTAAGCTTGTTTGTATCAAAGGCTTCAACTTTTTCTCCACTTAGACTCATTTTAGATTTTTCCTTTAAATCCTTTCTATCAAGCTTGCCATTAGGTGTTTTTGGCAAAGCAGCTGTCCATTCAAAATGATGTGGAACCATATAATAAGGTAATTTTTTTAATATAAATTCTTTTAACTCACTATCATCAGTTCTACTCCCTGCCATCCATGCAATTAATTGCTTTTGACCTTCAATATAATCAATTGCAATTACAGCAACTTCATTTACATTTGGATGCGCTCCAAGTACTGCTTCAATCTCTCCAAGTTCAACTCTAAAACCTCTTATTTTTACTTGATTATCTATTCTTCCAAGATATTCATAGCTTCCATCTGGTCTTTTCGTAGTTAAATCACCAGTTTTATATAAATAGTCTCCTGGAATTTCTTTAAATGGATTTGGTTTAAAAGCTTCCTCAGTCTTTTCTTTATTATTTTTATAACCTTTAGCAAGTTGAATACCACCAATCCAGAGTTCTCCTATTTCCCCTTCAGGAAGTTCTTTCATATTTTCATCTAAATTTTTTATGAAAACATTAGTAATAGGTTTTCCTATTGGAATTGTATTTTCTCCGTCTGCCCCAGGTCTTTTATCAATTTTTTGATAAGTAACATCAATTGATGCTTCTGTAGGTCCATACATATTTGCAAGACCTACGTCTAATCCATACTTATCTATCCATTTTTGAATTATTGGCATTGGCAGTGCTTCACCACTGAAAATCAACCATCTTAAATCCTTAAAGCTATAATCATCATCCTCTAAAGAATTTACAAATTCACCAAATAAGGATGGTACGAAGTGCATTACGTTTATCTTTGTATCTATTAGCCATTCAGCTAATGCCCATGGATTTTTAACAATATCATTTCTTGCAGGACACACTGTTCCACCATACATTAAAGGCCAGAAAAGCTCCCAAACTGAAATGTCAAAGCAACAAGATGTCTTTTGAGCAACACGTTCACCTAATTTTAATTTTAAGGTATCCTGCTGCCATTTCAAGCGATTCATATATCCCCTATGCCCAAGCATAACTCCCTTAGGATTGCCTGTTGAGCCAGAAGTATATAATACTGTCATCAAATCATCTGGTGAATTTATATATTCAAGAGCAGCATCTGAAACTTCCATCCAATGTTCTTTTAGCACCTGATTATAATCATCTGCAAAATTCATAGGAGTTCCGTGGTCTAAATACATAAGAGTTTGTACATTTGAATCTTTTTCTATTAATCTGCTTAAAAACTCCTTTAGACTATGCTCAGTAAGTAAAATCTCTATACCAGCGCTCTTCATTATATATTGAATACGATCAGCTGGATAAACAGGATCTACTGGCACATAAGCTGCACCTGCTTTCATGATACCAAGCATACCAATAAGCATTATAGGCCCTGGATACACCATTATTCCAACAAGAGAGTCTCTTTTAATTCCTTGACTTCTAAGGTAATTAGCAATTTTGTTTGACATTCTATCTAACTCTCTATAAGTTATGTTTTCATCTTTATACAATATTGCTGTTAAATCAGGTGTTTCCCTGCATTGCTTAACAATTTGCATATAAGGTATTTCATCTGCATATTGTGAATTTACTTCCATAATTGATTTATTTTCATGTTTGCTGTTATTATTCTCTATTACTAAAGCCATTTCACTTAAAGTTCTACATTTAAATAAAGAATTTTTATCAATTCCTTTATGAAGCTTAGCTAGTCTTGTTATTATACGTATAAGTTGAAGGGAATCAACTCCAAAGGCTGTTACTAAATCTTTATTAATATCATCTTTGTTAATAGCAGTTACACAAACTTCTTCAGCTATTTTTGTAAGCTCCTCAATTAACCTATTATCTTCTATAGTTTTTGACTTAATTTCATCATCTTTTATCTCTATTTGATAACTTGCAAATAATTCAAGATTACTAATAAACGCCTCAATAAGTGTTTTTATATTATCTTCGTTAAAATGTAAGCTGTCATAATTAGATGTGATAGTAATTTTATTATGGAAAAGCTCAACCAGATTATCTATAGCACCTGCATTTGTTGAGGTATATGCTTCATAATCAATTACCTTTAAATCTCCGTAAGTTTCTTTAAGCTTAGTATCGCCAACAAAAGATAGATATAGATTTGATTTTAAACTAGAACGTACAATTGAAGCTGTTGTCTTTGGCATCTTTCCATCTTCAAGCATTTCTTGTTCTTTTGCCATTTTAGCAGCTCTGTAAATTTGTGCTCTATCTATTCCTCCAGATATATTTTCTTTTATTTCTTTATCTACTTCTGTTACAAAATCTATTAAATCTTCATCAGAAGCTTTTGGTTTAAAATTTAATGCCATATTCTGAGCAAAGCATCCTACGATTCCTGTTGCATCAATGTTTGGATATACTTTTCCACCCGTTGGTAAATTTATAATTATCTCATCATTTTCTTTATCCAATTCTCTTATAGTTTTTAAATATGCAGAAACTATAAGAGTAAATAAAGATACTCTCCAAATTCTTGACTTTTCTAAAAGTAGTTTAGTTAAAGTTTCATTTAACCAATATTTTTGTGCTTTAACTAATGCAAAATCGTTATTTGCCTTGTTATTGTTAAAAGGATTAAATTTATGTTTTGCTTTACCATTTGCTTGTACATACTTTTCTAAATTTTTATTTTCTTCTGGACTATTCCAATTGTTTATTTCTAAAACGGCATTGTTATATTCATCTCTTGATAATTTTTTTGGAAGATTAATATTTACTCCCTGCATCTTTCCTGAATATATCTCAAGGATTTCTCTAAGAATTTGTTGATTAGAAAGGCCATCAGAGACTAAATGATTATTCGCAAATATTAATTCATATTGCATGTAACTTGTTTGAATAACCATAAACTTATGAAGTGGAAATTTAAAGATGTCAAATGGTGTATTAATTATATCTTCAACTATTTGTTTTATAGTTTGATTTTTAGCTTCTTCAGGCAGGTTTCTTATATCCTGAACATTAATTTCAGGTAATAACAGTCTATTATGAATTTTAAGCTTATAATCTTTAAAACTCTTTGAACCTTCTCTGCTCTCAAATTCTGAAGCTAAGCTTGGATTCCTTTTTATTAATTCAAGCCAGCTTTCCTTGAGCAATTCTAAATTTAACTTTCCTTCAATCTTTACTCCTGAACAGATAGTTAAGGTTCCTACTGACCAATAAGATATTAAGAATGGATATTGAGCATTTAAAATCACTAATTCTTCTGCTTCATTTTTTTCTTCTGCTCCATCTTTAGTTAAAGTTTTTGTATTATAAAATTCTTGAAACATAAAGACAATTTCGCCTATTGTCTGCATCGACATTAAGTAAGTTATTGGATATTTATTATTGAAATTGTCTTGTTCTTCTTTGGGTATAAGCTTCATTAGCTCAGTCATAAGCGTCACCATTTTAATTGAATCAATACCTAAATCACTTTCAAGAAACATCTCTAAATCAAGATCTGCTACTTTGTGTCCTGTCACATTTGATATAAGCTCATATACCATTGTTTTAATATCAATTTTATTTATTTTTTCAACCTTCTTATTTGATACTTCTTCCTCATAAACTTTTTCATTTAATGCTTCTACATTATAAAATTCATCAAACATAAGAACAATTTCTCCTATCGTCTGCAGAGACATTAAATATGTTATTGGATACTTAAAAGTGAAATTCTCTAAATCCTCAGCTGGCACAAGTTTCATTAGTTGATTCATAAGTGTGACCATTTTTATTGAATCAATACCCAAATCACTTTCAAGAAACATTTCTAAGTCAAGATCTACTACTTTGTGACCTGTTACATTTGATACATTTTCAAATATTAATTCTTTAATATCTGTTAGATTTGTTTGATTACCATACATTTTTCTTTTCCCCTTTCATTCTCAAGTTATATGTGTTTTTACACCTACCCATTTAATTTTCTTATGTATTTCACTCATTAGTTTAACCATTGGAAATCTTGTTAAATAACGAGCTTATAATCAAAATACATAACTCTTTCCCTTCAATAAAAATTTTTCTTGTTTATTTTCATACTATATCAAAACATTTTTAGATTTATCTTAAAATTATGTTAAATATATGCATTACAATTCAATATTGGTAGAATACATTCTTTATTTCTCATTACTTATCAAAATATTCATTTTTAAATTATTATTATTAAAATTGGAGCTTTGCTTAAAACAGACTTATTCTAATATTTATATATTCTTTTTATAATTGGAGTTATTTTATTGATTTCTCTTATGATAAATAAAAAAATGAAAGTTTTCTTATGATATGATTATTTATGACGAACTCATTATGCTTCATTATTTGAAATTTATAGAAAATTTTAAAATTAAAATATATTATAAAAATATATATTTGTGAAATTTGTTCTTAATTGCCTTTATTTTATACACATTTTATATTATATTGAAGATAATGTAAATATACTTTTGAAAAAAATAAAGATAAATGGATAAACTTGTACTATACAGTATAAACTAACTCAGTAAACTATGACATACTAAGGAGGTGTTTTAATGACAAAGGATAGTCAACCAGATAATAAAAAGGCAAGAATGGAGAAATGCAATTATCAAACTCCAATAACTGAGGAAGGTCATAATCATAATCCTAATAGGAAACATAAATCCGTAGAGGATCAAGGAGTTTCAAGTGACCATTTCAACAGATTTGGTAATTAAAACATATGAAATAAAATAGTAGCCCTAAAATATTAAATAAGAGTATATACTAGGCTGCTATTTTCTTATTTTTTGATTGTGCATTAATTAATTAAGGATATAACTAAGTGAAAATCCACTTGGTTATATCCTTAATTATTGAATTATAAAAATTCTACTAACTCCTCGTATAAATTTCTCTCAGATTCATTATTGAATTAGTAAAATAACATAGTATATATTAAACCTCAAATTTTTCTATAAGAGCCTCCAATTTCTGAGCTAAATTATGAAGCTCATCTGCTTGAGTTTTAACATTTTGTATATCATTTAATTGATTAGCTACACTAGCATTTACTTCTTCTGTTGAAGCTGCTGACTGCTCAGATACACATGAAATATTCTGTATATTCGAAGTAAGCAGATTACTATTAACTAACATTGATTCAATATTTTCATTCATTGAAGAAATTTTCTCTATTATACTTGCAATAGACTTATTTAATTTTTCAAAGCTTTGTTCTGTAATAGAAACCGCTGAATTTTGATTTTCTACATCAGACCTTATATTGTCCATATTCACGGCTGCAGTTTTTGTCGTTTCTATAACTTTATTAATTATATTTCTAATATGTTCAGCAGATGAACCAGATTGTTCAGCTAGTACTCTAACCTCTTCTGCAACTACAGCAAATCCCTTTCCAGACTCTCCTGCTCTTGCTGCTTCTATAGCAGCGTTTAAGGCTAATAAATTAGTCTGAGAGGAAATATTTGATATTGTACTTAATATTTGTCCAATGTCTTCAGTTTCTTTAACCAAAACTCCAATACTCTCAGAAATTTGTGAAACTCCATTTATAGTACTTTCATTTTTTGTCTTAAGTTCTTTAAATGCATCCATTGTCCTTTCACTGCTGACTTCCATCTCATGGCTTTCAGTAGTGATTTTGCTATTATATTCCTTAATTTTTGATAAGTTATTATTAAATTCAGTTGCAATATCAGAAGCCCTGTCTATTTCAGAAGCTTGTTCTTGAACTCCCTTTGATATCTCATCAATTACTCTTGATATTTCTTCTGAAGAGGTAGTAACTTCTTCTGCCTGTTTAGTGAGATCTTTAGAGAAATCTAATACATGATCCGCAGAATCCTTAACTGATATAACCAAACTTTTAACACTATCAATCATATTTGAGAATCTTTTTCCCAGCTCTCCAAGCTCATCAGAACTATTTATATTTGTGACTACTCTCAAATCACCAGCTTCACCTTTTTTCATAGCTTCTTTTAAATGATTAATATGATTTGTTAGGTTTTTAGAAATAGATATCCCAACTCCTAAGGCAGCTATAATAAATAAAAGGGAGAATCCAATAAGTATTACAGCATTAGAAATAATTTTAGAATATACCTCACTGGTATCAATCATTCCAATTAATTTCCAACCAGATTTCTCATTATTTAATGAGTAAATAAGTTTATTTTTCCCATTAAATTTATCCTGCATAAAATTTGATTTATTTTCTAATATTGATTTCACCCATGATACTTCAGATTTATCATTAAAAGCATTTTCTACCTTTTGGTCTTGAGTATCAACATTAGTATTCACTCTATCAGGATTTAAATTTTTTCCTGACAGCTCTTGATTTTTTGTGGCTAACACTATTCCTGTTTTATCCATTAGTAATATTTCACCAGTGTTTTCAATTTTAGTGTTATTAAACAGCTGAGCTATATTTTCTATATCAATATCTATTCCAGCAACCCCTATTGGATTTCCTGCATCATCTAATATCTGCTTCGTAGCTGTTACTACAGTCTTACCAGTTGCTAAATCTTTATAAGCATCTTGCCAAAGCACTTTACTACTCGAAATCGAGTCTTTATACCACGACTTTCCTGTTGGATCATAGCCTTCTGGAAGAGTTGTTTCAGGATATATATACATGTTTTTATTATTTGTTGCAATATAAACATTTAATATTTGCGGATTGCTTTTAATGATTCCCTTAAGTTCTTTTTTCACCACATCGCCATTGGGATTTGCAAGTGCCGCCTTCGCTATTGAATTCTCAGTTATCTGAGATAACTCTGCTTCATAACTATTATAAGTTTGATCTATAACATTGTTTACCCCTTCTATGGACTTATCTATTGAACTAACATAAGAAGCTTTAAGATTATTATAAAGTATTATATTTGAAATGATACCTGCTGTACACATAGGCACTAAGATTATTAATAAAAATGTCACAATAAGTCTTTTCTTTATAGATTTAAATTTCATTTATTTGCCCCTCCAAAATACTACAATTGTAGCAGTATAGATGCATATTTCTTAAACCTTAAAAGCAGCTAACAAGTAAATTAGTTTACAATCAAAATTTGCTTCTATTGTAAAGCCTTTTCTTGTCCTTCTACTCATGTGGCTTGGTTTCTATGGACGTATTACGTGATGATACTTTTATTTTGCAATTTATGTACAATTATTACCTATACTATTTTTTAATGTAATTTAAATTATTAGAATTTTTAAGTATATGTTGTAATTTTAATTTTAGCTATTACTCTGCTAGTCTACTCTTATAAGATCCCTTCTTTCTCTAAGCTTCATAGGATAAATTCTTATCATTACTTCTACCTTATTTCACTGTAATTACATTCCATATACTAACTTTTTTTATGTATTTTCCAAACATAATTTTATGCATCAATATATATATTTTAACATTTTATGCTTAATATCTCCAGTTGCACTTGACTTTTATACCATTTTTATACAGTGTTTTTTAATATTATGCATAAAATATACACAATTTTTATATATAATATATTTTAAAAGCTTTACATGTAACATTCCTATTAAATATCAATTAATTTCTTCTTAATTTCTCAATTCATATATTTTTCTCACATGTAAAAATCCACAACTTTTGTTGTGAATTTTATGGTAAGGTGAAGTGCTATCTTTACGATTCTTTACTTTTCACAAGCCTTCAATTATGACTCCGTTATTCACCATATCTTCTACTATATTTCACTTGTACTTTTATATTTGGATGCTTTTTACAAAACTGACTAATTACAAAATAGCAACTTGGACACGGCTCCCATTTACTATATAAAATAAGTTTTCCTTCATTTTTCAATACTTTTGCTTCTATTTGTTTATGTATTTCCTCAAGTATCTTTTTTTCACTATCGTTAACTCTATCATATCCTATCCCTAATTTACCTAATTTATTAACCTTACTACTTCTAAAAGTTGCTGCACTTTGTGGTGGTGCGATGCAATAATTTGTTATATCATTACTGCCGCTTATAGCTTTAAATTCCTTATTATCAAATACTGCTAATGCTATATTTATAGAATCCTGCAATGTTTTACTTTGATCTATTTTAAACGTTGTTTTTTCTCTTTCATAGGCCTTCATATATTTAGCTATATTCTTTGTTAAACGCTGCATTCTTGGTATATTATTGGTTAAATGCTCATGATACTCTACTGTACCCTTCTTAGGTATAATATAATGATAATTAATCTGCTTAGGTATTTCTATTGATATTCTTTTAATTTTGGTTTTATCATCATATTCCTCTTTTACGTTTTCTTTTTTACTAGAAATCATTTTTTTTAACAATTCAATATCCTTTGCATAAATATATTCCTTCCCTATTTCTTTCTCTAAACTTTCCAATTTTGATTTTTCTTTTTCTGTTATTATTCCCAATGTAGAGCGTCTTATCTCTTCTATGTCCTTTATGATCTGTTCAACATTCTCCTGATATCTCGGCTCTCTTTCATATTCAATTCTATCTATATGTAGTTTTTTTACTTCACTTATTTTTTTACATAACTTGTTATGTTCATTTTCAAATAATATCATTTTTTCTATATAATCAATAAAATCTCTAATATTATTTGCTCTATATATAACATCAGCATCTTTAATGCACGTATGTAATCTCTCCGCAACACTACTATCTATTTTAAAAGTTTGTGTAATTTTTTCTTTAAATTTTTCTTCCGCAAATTCATTTATGTTATACCCTTCTCTTTTTAATGCACATTTAAGCTCATTTAGATTATTAATCTTTAATCTTTCTTTTTTTCGATTCTTTACAGTTATGTTTTTCTGTGTCATATTTACCTCTTATCTTTGGAATATATCACCGTTTTCTCTACAATCTATTTTTACTCCCCTCCTATTATATCTGACAACTCAAATTAATTAAATATTTTTATATAAGTAAACACTCTATTGCACTCTATCATAAATCTTATGATGAAACTTAAGTGTACTAGAGCACTATCTATAAAATTACATACCATTTTCTTATTTAAGTAAAAAGCCTCATAGCATTATAATAAAAATATTACATGTTATGAGACCTTGTTTTTTTACGAGACTCAACTATATTTATAATATAATCTCATACTATATTTAACTAATATATCTTAACATATCTCTAATTTTATATTGAGCCATTTTTAATTTGTAGGATAATCATTGATAGATTGTTTCATAGTACCTGATTTTACAGTACCACCTGTATTATCTATTACATGTGTTATTTCACCATTACCATTTAAGAATACAGAGCATGCATGGTGTACTTTTACTCCAGAAGCATTTGGAACTTCTATTCCGTTATTCTCAGCCACAACAGCATCTCTAAAGTAAGAGTAAATACCTGATCCATAAAGCTCATGAGAAGTAACTGAATCAGCTACCTTATATGAAGCATAACCATTTTGAGTACCATTGTTACTCATCCAAGCAGCTTGATTTGGAACATCATATGGCAATTCACTTTGATAGAAGTATACTTTTCCGCCATTACCATTCCATAAAGTTTGGTACTCTTCAAAGTGTTCAACGAACAATCCATACATTGTTACATTATTACCATTTACAATGACACCATTTTTTGCATTATTAACTGTCCATCCAACACCATCACCATGGTCTGCACGCCATACCCAGAAATCATCACCAATAACATTATTACTATTTATCTTTAAGCTTGTATCAGCATTTCCTACTCCTGCTCCTCCAATTCTAAAGAATAAATCACTAAGGCTTGTAGGGTTAGCTGAATGATCAACTGAGCTGTCATCTTGTCCAACTTGTAATAATACTGGTGAATCTTTTGCTCCAGCATCGAAAAGAAGTCCAGAAACTTTTACGCCATCAACATCTGCAATATTCATTGCTGCAGTACCATTGTCTGGGATCAAAGTTGCAAGTCCAAGGCCTAAGATAACTGTATTAGCTCTTGTTACATTAATTGCCTGACTTAGATGATATATTCCAGGAGTAAAAATAATGTTCTTTCCTTGGCTAAGCGCTTGATTTATACTTTGAGCTGTAGCAGTATCTGGTTTTGCTATATAGAATTGATCAATAGGTAAAGATGTACCTTGCCCTATTCCATTTGACCAAGTTATTCCTTGAGCATTCTTTCTAAGCTCTGGTACAAAAACTTGATAGTTTCCGCTATCATCAATATAAAGGAATGGCTTTTCTCTAATAGCAGGTGCTTTATTAACAACTGTATTTGGTGTTGATGGGTAAGCATTGTCATTTGTAGGTGCACCATTATTACCTACGAAAACCATATTCCAGTTGGCACCATTCCAAGATCCCATTTGACTGTTTCTAGTAAAGAATTGTTGTTGTGATCCAGAAGTAATTGAGCCATCAATTTTTGAATCGGCTATGAATCCTCCGCTAGACCAAGCATAATCATAATTAGTTCCTAATGGATCCCATAATGACATACTACCCTTAACATGAACACGCCTCATTGGTGCAGCTTGTGATACAGCCCAAGTTAAAGTTCCTGCTGGTGCTAAATTGTTTGATGAATAGGTTGGAGTGACAGCAAAATTTTCAGCAGTTCTCCAGAAATTACAAGTTGCATTACCTCCCATCCAATCAGCTTCACTACGAACTGCGCCAGTAATGTTAACATCATCTGGTGTTTTTCCAAGGCCCATTACTGAAGTATAGAATCCTACATTAACATTAACGTTATATGAACCTGGTTTGAATAAAAGTGCGTATCTTTCATCACCAAATTGATTAGTTTCCATTTGGTTAAATACATTATCTACAGTATTTTGTATACTTGCACTTGACATGGATGGATCAAATATTTTAACATTTGGTCCTAAGTCAACCTTACCATCTACTGGTCCGGAAGCATCCGGTGTCCCATATACTTCAAATTCCCATAAGGAATAACCATATATAGTTGTTCTTGATGTTCCATACATTCTTACATATCTCCCTGTTACAGCAGAATTAAAAGTTATATTTTCTACTCCACCTGTTCCTCCTGTTTTTGTATATGCATCTACCCAATTTGTATTATCTGTTGATACTTGGATTTTATAATCTTTTGCAGCTGCAGTTTCCCAATTTAATTTTACTCCTGATATACTATAGTTTGCTCCTAAATCTACAGCTATCCACTGAGGATCACTTCCTTGAGCAGATTCCCACCTAGTTCCTGTATTTCCATCAAAAGCTAAAGACGCAGTATTTGCACCTGTAATCGATGATGATGTTGCTGATTTATTCAATGCTATATTAGTTGATACTTCAGCATTTTCTGTAATATTTTTCACAGAGGCTGCTGCTCCTGTAGTATTTTCTGCAGAGACATCTGATGCAACCTTACTGTCTGAGCCTAAATTTCCAGCAGTTTCAGCATTTGTAACAAACGTTGGTACCATAAGCATAGTAGCACATAGGGATAAAGAAAGTGTTAATGATAAAATTTTTTTGTTTCTTCTAATCATTATTAAACTACCTCCTAAAATATAATTTAAGTTCCCTCTTAAAAATATATTTAACCTAAAGATGACTGACTACATTTTAGCCAAACCTCCTTTCCAAGAAATTTTTATATGTTCTGTGCAACAAATAAATTGGTTTACTTAACTATTTTAAAGTTAAGTTTTATATTATCCTTCGATAACGCAAATACCGAAAACTTTTAGTAATTTACATTAATTAAGGTCAATATCATATTTTCATGTACTAAACCTGAGGCATCAAATTAATAATAATGATAAGTTTCTATGCTTTATCTTTTAATTTAAAGGTTTACAAAATAGCTTTTGCTTGCAATATACCTAATATTTAAAAAGCTTGTCCTTAATGCAAACTCAATTTTATTAACTATTCCTTTAACATATAATAAGTTTTATATTATAAATTTTTGCTCTTAATATTCAACGGTAAGTTAACTTAACTGCACATTTTTATAATTTGATAATAACAAAATAAAAATTTCAAGTACATATCTATTACTTAAAACATGCATAATTAAGCTTAAAATTCAACAATTTAATATTCATGATTTAATAGGCAGTTTTCAAGCTCTATAAAAGCCTTGAGCAAAACTAAAAACCATGCATAAACTAGAATACAAATTCCTATGCATGGTTTTATTCTTAAAATTTTTAGCATGATAAAAGGTCAATTAGTTACCTAAGTTAATTTCATTAGGGATTACAACCCAGCCTATAGAATTAAACGCTACATCCATATCGTGATTATTATTTTCCGTAAAAATAAAACCTGTTTTGATGCCCACTTCCTTAAGCTTTGATAAAGAACGATCTAACAATCTTTTTTTAATCTCATTAACTCTATATTGCTCATATATAGCAATATGATATATAAATCCTCTTATACCATCATTTCCACATAATAAAGCTCCAATTATTTTTCCATCATCTGTGCATGCTACAGAACTAGCATCTGGATTTTTTTTTAAGTATATTTCTAACTCCTCTTTTGTAACAGAACTTTCAAGAAACGATTCTCCAAAGATTTCATTCCATAATTTAAGTACTTGATCTATATCCAACTCTCTCATAGCTTGTACTACTATTGCATTTTTCATTCATTTCACCTGCTCTAATTAAATTATTATGTCTATATATTTATATTAACACTGTATTATTTTATTAGATATATAATTTAATATATATTTTCAATCAATTGAGAAGTTTCATAACTTCTGTCTTATTGCTTAACCCATTCTCTATAATTTCTTCAATTATCATCTGTGTCTTCATTAAGACAATCCTTATAAATGACTTTCTTGTCATATTATAAAATATCCATTATACTAATTAATAAGATACCTTATGGGAGGGCTAAGTGATGAATACATGCATGAAAGTTGGTATATTCAACGGAACAGTTGCTACAACAAATGGTATTTATAAAATAAGTGATATAAGTGTAGCTGATGCAAAAGCTCTTATATGCACATATGGATTTATATCTGCAATAGGACATAAATCAACTGCCGAAGCAATATCTGATGCCTTTAATATGACTATACCTATGAATCGAATAAACTTTAAACAGCAAGTGGGACAAAAAGCAGTAGTTTTTAAGTTAAATGAAAGGCCGCCAGAAGGAAGTATCCTCTGCAGAGAAGAGATAGAAACTATTGGCTATTCATTTAAATTAATGGAACGATTAGAATAGCAGGTTTTTAACAATGCTTTTCATTCTAGATTCCTATATTTCCAACGTGATAAAGTTTAACGCATAATCCACAATTATTGCCAATTGTAAATTCTCTATCGTGAGGTTTTGAATTTTTAACTAAATGAGATACTTACATGATCATTGATATATGATATGTCATATATGATCCCTTTCCCTGAAATTTGACTTATATAAGTACATTCTTCCCGAATGTACTTATATAAAATCTATTCTATAATCATTTTTAGTGGCTTATTAAATATTTCTCAGCTCCATATATACTTACCGCTCCATCAGCAGCTGCTGTAAGCACCTGCCTTACTTCCTTTGTTCGGATGTCTCCTATTGCAAAAATTCCATCTATATCTGTTCTGCAGCTTTCATCTGCAATAATATAACCATTTTTATCTAAAGATACTAAATCTTTAACCAATTCAGTTTGAGGTTCACTTCCTATTGCCACAAAAACACCATTGACTTCTAAATTCTTTACGACATCATCTTTAGTGTTTTTAATTTCTAAACCACTCAACTTTTCTTCGCCTTTAAGCTTAGTAACTATGCTATTCCAAATTATTTCTACATTATTTGTTTCAAGTAATTTTTTTTGAGATGCTTTATTAGCTCTTAACAAATCTTTTCTAACAATTACATATACCTTTTCAGCAATTCTTGAAAGATGAAGAGCATCTTCCACTGCTGTATCTCCTCCACCTATAACAGCAACTACTTTTTTTCTATAAAATCCGCCATCACAAGTAGCGCAGTAAGATATTCCTCTCCCTAGAAATTCATCCTCTTTATCAATGTTTAATTTCTTTGGCTTTGCACCCATTGATAAAATTACTGCCTTACTTTCATAAGTTTGAGAACCAGTTATAACTTTTTTTATATCACCATCTATTTTCAAGTCAATTACTTCATCATATTTCATGATTCCGCCGAATTTTTTTGCATGCTCATACATGATATTAGCAAGCTCTGAACCTGTTATATCTGGAAATCCCGGATAGTTTTCTACTTCATTTGTATTAACTATCTGTCCTCCTTCATATTGTTTTTCAATCATTAATGCATCTAGTCCTGCTCTTCCTGCATACAATGCCGCTGTAAGTGCTGCCGGACCTCCTCCAATAATAATAATATCTTTCATATTACATCACCTCTTCTATTAACAATTTGTATATTTTTTTATAATATACAAGTTATAATATTCCAATTAATAATTCTTAATTCATTTATTTTAAAATAAATTTTACTCAATTATATTTTGCTATCTTTTATTTTATAATATTATATTACTCTCAGCTATGAAATTAATCAACTATTTTTTTATAAATAACCTTATTGTTTTAATGATCTTATTCTAAAAATATAAGCATAACAACACTTAATAGTATTCTTATGCCTCCAACACCTCTTGAATTTCTGCCTCCGTTAAAACTCTATACTCACCTTTCTTTAAAGAGTCATCTAAGGTTAACCCTCCTATAGAAATTCTCTTTAAATATATTACATAACAACCTACTGCCTTTAACATACGTTTCACTTGGTGCTTACGGCCCTCTGAAATAGTAAGATAACCAGAAACAACTGGCTGATTATAATGATTGAAGACTACATTCTTCATACTGTTAATATCTATTTCATGCTTTAAGTCTTTGTACGTTCCAAATTTATCTATTTCTATTCTTGCAGGTTTTGTTAATATCTCTTCATCTTGTCCAATGTATATTCCCTGTTCTAATTTTTTTCTATCCGCCTCATCTAAGGAACCTAACGCCCAAAAGAAATAAGTTTTTTGAATATGCTTTTCTGGATACATAACTTTATGTTCAAATTCGCCATCATTTGTAAGCAATAATAATCCTTCTGTATCCTTATCTAATCGCCCAACATGAAATACTCCACTCATGTTATCCTCATGAAAAAAATCAAATACTGTTTTATGAATTTCATCAGTTTTTGCAGTAATGCAGCCAGCAGGTTTATGAAACATATAATATACCTTTCCAGTATATAAAACTGTTTTATTAAGATATTCAATAACATCATAACTTTCATCAATTTCTATTGCAGGCTCAGTAATAATCTCTCCATTTACCTTTACACTACCTTCTTTAATATAAATTCTAACTTTTTTTCTGCTTCCAACAGCTGCTGCCGCTATAAATTTATCCAATCTCATATCTAACCTATACCTTTTCCTTTGTAAAATATTTAAATCTTCATTTTATGGCACGCCACTTATCAGTATAACATAAAAATAATGTACGTAAAAAATCCACATATTTTAATCTATATATATTTCTTAACTATAGTGTAAAAATAAAATCCGATATTAATGATATAAAAAACAAAGCTGCCACAGAATGATTAAAAAATCACTCTGAGACAGCTTTATTTTCAAATCCGTTACAAATATCTATAGTATTTCCCTTAAATTAACTATTTTTTGTGCAATAACCGGATTTCACAGTAATTCTTTACAGCTGCTGCATTAAGTTTGCGCTATAGGGATTTACAACAATTCTATAAAATTCATGATCACCTAAAAAATCACAAAAATAATTACAGCAAAGAATTTCATATAATAAAAACCCCTTTTCCCAATAAATATACCATAAATAATTTATTTATTATATAACTTACTTACAGCTATATAATAGCATATTCCTAAGAAATAAGATTGTAAAATATTGCTCACTTTTTGGTAAGATTTTTTTTATAACTTTGAATAGATACACCCATTAGCTTTTTAAACTGCTTACATAAATGGCTTTGGTCAACTAAACTTAGATTGTGAGCTAAATTCACCTTTGATTCAGAATCATGTATATAGTTTTTTAAAATTCTCATTTTTGCTTGTATATGATATTGGTTAGGCGTTACTCCCATTTCTTTTTTAAAGAGACGAATTAAATGATACTTTGATAAATGGAACCTTCTTGCAAGTTCATCTAAATCAAATCTTTTATCTGCATTTTTCTTTATGTATTCAGCAATCAATAATATAGTTTCATTCTTGGGAACATTTACATATGAAGAATCTGTTTCTATAGCACTGCTGATTAAATCAAGAATTGACTCTAAAAACTGCTTTTCATTATGGCTGCTTTTAAAGGCTTCACATAAATTCCACATATCTTTAGGTTTTTTCATTTCAATAAAATATTTATTAAATCTAATGCTTTCAACCTGCTTTCCTAATTCATTTTTAAAACATATTGTTATATACTCATATTTAGACTCAGTTGTTATTGCTATTCCAGTATTTGATGGTACAATAAAAATCATAGATTCCTTCATCAAACATTTTCCGTTATTTATAGTGACTAAAGCGCTACCATTAGTAATTGCCCCTACACAAAAACTTTCATGACTATGAAGTGGAAAGCAATGGTTACTTTCTCCATGCAGAATTTCAATTGAGCCCTTTTCATAAAATTTAATATTGTTTTTCATGCTTTACATCTCTCCGAATTAAATAATCACACGCAATATTTTATAACATTATACAATAAAAATAAATAGCTAATATATATGTTACAAAGAATAAAATCCCTATAATGTGAACATTTTGTACTGTACACTTTATAGGGATTTCTTTATGTAACCTTACTTACGTTTTTAACATTTAGTATATTTTATTTACTTGGTTGATTAAATTTTTTTCATAGTAATCATAGCTTAAATTTCTGTACCATTTCATTAAGTTTTTGAGCAAGCTCTGCCTGATTTTGTGCAGTTAATGCTACTTGCTCTATAGCTTTTGTAGTTTCATTCATGCTATCTTTTATCATCTCAGCTTCTTCACTTGATTTTTGTGATGTTACAGCCATATTTTGAATAGCTTCACTAACTTGTCCGACTGTAGCTGTAATTTCTTCAGACATGGCAGCAATTTCTTCAGACATGTTACTTACAAAATCCGAATCATTGTAGTACTTATTTCCAACCTCACTATAATCATTAAATTGTTCATGGACATTTTTACTTAAAAACTCTAACATATCACTACCTGTGCTAATACTGCTATTAAATGCCTGCTGAACTTTAGCAATAGTACTTTGAATATTTACTACTGCATCAGATGATTGCTCTGCAAGTGTTCTAACTTCTTCTGCTACTACTGCAAAGCCCTTTCCCTGCTCTCCTGCTCTTGCCGCTTCAATTGCAGCATTTAATGCAAGTAAATTTGTTTGTTCTGCTATGCTTCCAATTGTTTCTGCCATAACCTTTATACTATCTACTACTTTCCCTTCTTCAATAGCTTTCTGCATTTTTTCCTGCTTTTCAAGATATATTTCTCGAGTTTGATCAATAGCCTTTTTGCTATTATTTTTAACTTCTATAGATCTTTCCTTAGACTGACCTGCATTATTACTTCCTTCCATTGCCTTAGAAGAAAGTATATTAATACTTGAATCCACTTCTTCAATAGATGCATTTATTTCCTGCGTAACAGCACTAGACTCTTGCATAGAAGAGGCAATAGTATCCACTGCTTCATCTATTGTAACAGCTTTTGATGATATTTCTTCAACAGTTGCTGAAAGTTCCTCTGATGCTGCACTTAAATCTTGTGAATTTTCCATAATAGCCTTTACTAAGCTTTTTACATTTTCTTGTGCTGCATTTAAAGCTTCACCTGTTTGTCCAAACTCATCTTTTCTTGTAAGTTCAATTGCAATTGAAAAATCATATGTTGATAATCTTTGCGCTAATTCTTTTATCTTTCTCAATGGATATAATATATTTTTACTTAATATGTATGCCATAGCAAGAATAATTAAAAATACTACAGCCGTAAATATTATTATTGTATATCTAACACTAGCAAACTGAGTTTTGTTATTTAAATTAGCTTGCTCCGCAGCTTTTGTATTTGCATCAATACATTTTTGTATGTTATCAAGCAAAGAATTTTTAATTGTTGTTAAATCACCATTGCCGATTTTAATCGCTTCATCATAGTTACCAGCCTTCGCAAATTCAATTGATTTATCTCTTACTTCTATGTATTTTGCCAAGTCACTTTTTAAATCATTATAAGTTTGTTTTTCTTCTTGACCTGTAATCAATCCTCCATATTCATTCATGCTTTGATCATTTTTTTTGTCTAGATCATCAATAACCTTTAAATAGTCATTAAATTTTGTACTATCCTTTTCAAAAACAAGCCTATTATATGTAGCTCTCATATCATTTATATTCCCTTTAATTTCTCCTAAATCTCTAATAGATAGTAAATTACATCTATATAAGATATCTGCATTATTATTTATTTCAGCGGAACTCAATATACCTTCAGTTCCTATTGCAACTATACAAATGCAAATTACAAAAAATACTGCTACAAGTTTTTTCTTAACACTTAAATCAATAAATAATTTCATTTTAACTCTACCCCTTTTATAATATATTTTATATTTTGTTCATTATTTTTAGTATAAATAGGTCAATTTAATAGCTGTAATTAAATGATAATTATATTTTTCAAATACAAATTGCTCAAAATCGACATTTTTCACTATTATAATAACTTTACACTGTTTCCTAAGCTCTTTCAATAATGTTACTAAACAATTTTCTAAATTATTAATAACATTATAGCTTTGCATATTACAAAATTTAATCATATTTTTTACAAAATTCAATGTTATCTGCTTTAAATGTATATTTTTTTACACAAAAAGGACACCTCAAAATATCTAAGCTATTACAGAGAATTTTTATATTAATAATTCTTTTTATGCTTAAAATATATATTTTAATGCATTAGATGGTACTTTTATGAATCAAATATACGGATATCTAATAACAAATGGCTAGAATAAAAATTATATTTAATCAGTCTAGATGATATTTTTGTCTCTATATAACTTTATTTTATTTTTTCTTAGGACTGTTATCAAATACGTAACTCCTATTCTTTAATTTTCTCATTCTTCTTCCTCCTTCCTTACCATATAAATATTTCTATATTCTTCTTAAAAATCCTTTATATTTGTATTTATTACATTATCAAACATAATTCGAAGCTTATTTTATCCATTATTAATTCTTTTCTTCTTAAAATATTAATTCGAAAAATTTCCTGGAATTTAATTTATAGAAAGTGTGTTAAATCAATAATCAATAAAATATTATTATTAAATGAATATAAAAGAGGTAGCTTTAGAGTGATTGAGTGACATTGTGAAAGATAACAAGCATTAGTTAATTATAGCTAAGAACTGTTATAAATCTAGTGAATAAATTTGACTTATTTGGACATTTACAATTGTCTTCTAAAGGAATATATTACTATCTATACCATTTAAACAGAGATATCTCTAAAAAATACAAAAAAATTTAGGAGGAAATTTTATGAATTCAGAAACAATATCAATTTTAATTTTTGCAGGTATTGGAATCGTAGGGCTAATTATAATACTTTATGGCATAGGATTCACAAGTATCGGAACAGATGAAGTAGGCATAGTAGAAAAGTGGTGGAGCTTAAAAGGCTCTGTACCAGCTGATGGTTTAATTGCATTAAAAGGTGAAGCTGGTTATCAGCCACAAGTACTTAGAGCTGGTGTTCATTTTAAAACACCATTTAAGTATAAAGTAAAAAAAGTAAGACTTGTAACTATCCCACAAGGACAAATAGGTTATGTGTTTGCAAGATCTGGTGAAAGCCTTTCAGATGGACAAACTTTAGGAAAAGTTATCCGAGAGTGCAAATCCTTTCAGGATGTAGTTGCCTTTTTAAATAATGGTGGACAAAAAGGTCCACAAAGGCAGGTTCTTCGTGAAGGTACTTATGCCTTTAATTTAGCTCAGTTTATAATAATCACAAAGGATAAAGTTCACTCAATATTTACATCAAAGGATGAATCAGCACAAATAGAAACCATGAGAAGTGATTTACTAAGAGTTAACGGCTTTCTTCCTGTAGTTATATCAAGTTCAAAAAATCTTGAGCAAGATGAATTCGGAAATACTATTAAAACTAAAGATACAATTGGAATTGTCACTGTTAATGAAGGGCCTACTCCAGATAATGGAGCTATAATTGCTCCATTAGTTGGCGAAGGCATTACAAATGAATATTACCACAACAACTTTCAAGAACCCGAAAAATTCTTAGCTGCTGGTGGTAGAAAAGGTAAACAGATGCAGGTATTAACTGATGGTGTTTACTTTATTAATAGATTATTTGCAAATGTGGACATAGTTCCAAAAAGTATCATAAATATTGGCTACGTTGGTGTTGTAGTAAGTTATTTTGGTGACAAAGGTGAAGATGTATCTGGCTCAGACTATTCTCATGGAGAACTTGTTGAACAAGGCAAAAAAGGTATTTGGAAAGAATGCATGATGCCAGGTAAGTATCCCTTCAATACTTATGCAGGTAAAATCATTCCAGTGCCTACTACTAATGTTATACTAAAATGGATTAGTGGTCAGGTTGGAGATCACAAACTAGATGATAACTTAAAAGAAATTAGTTTAATTACTAAAGATGCTTTTGAGCCTAATCTTCCACTTACTGTAGTATTTAATATTGATTATAGAAAAGCTTCTTCTGTAATCCAAAGATTTGGTGATATTAAATTACTTATTGAGCAATCCCTTGATCCTATGGTTGCTGGTTATTTTAAAAACATTGGACAAACCAAGACTTTAATTGAATTAGTACAAGATAGAAGTTCTATTCAAGAACAAGCATCACAAGAAATGAAAGAAAAATTTAAGCTATATGATTTAGAATTACAAGAAGTATTAATAGGTACACCTGCTGCTTCTTCAACAGATAAGAGAATTGATCTTATCCTTGCGCAGCTTAGAGACAGACAAGTTGCCTTAGAAGAAATTAAAACAAATGAAGCAAAACAAAAATCAGCAGAAAAACAAAGAGAACTTAATGAAGCAATTGCTAAAAGTGCAGCTCAGGCAGCTCTTACTCAATCAAGTATCGATATAGAAGTTGCCGATAATAAAGGTAAATCTGAATTAAAGCTTGCTGAACAATTAGCATTAAAAACTCAAAAGCTTGCTGAAGCTGATAAATATAAGAGAACTCAAGAAGCTGATGCCTTAAAATATACAAAAGAAGCTGAAGCTGCTGCCAATGCAAAAGCTACTGAGCTTAATGCTGCTGCTAATGCAAAGCAAGTAGAATTACAAGCTAGCGCTGAGGCATTTAAGCTTGAAAAAGTAGGTGCAGCTCAAGCTTTAAATATTAAAGCTGTTGCAGAAGCTACTGCAGAGCAAGAAACAAAAGTTGGTCTTGCAAAAGGTACTGCTGCCAAAGCTTTAGTTGAAGCTTATGGCGGACCAGAATTACAAGTTCAACAAAGCGTATTAACTGCTTTTGCAGAGGCCCTAAAGATAAATAAATCTCCACTTGTACCTCAAACAGTATTTATGGGTGGTGCTGATGGAAAAACCCCTAATGCTATGGAAGGAATTTTGAGCATGATTTTAGCCAATATGGCAAGTTCTAATGGATCAATAGTAAACATGAGTAAAACTGCCACTTCTCCTCTAACTAATGAAACAAATAATATCTCAACTAATGAGTCAGGGACAGCTAAACAAGAAGATAGTATTTCTGCTAAGAAACCAGAAATTTAAATCAATTAGTATGCTTAGTTTATATATATTCAGCTTTAAAATTAAACTAATGTCGTCAACTTAAGGTAATATATAAAAAATTAACAAAAAACACTTCACAATAATTGAAAAAAATCAAACCTCGCTATAGATATTAAATTTATAGTGGGGTTTGATTTTATGACAAAGATTAAATTATTATCCTAACTTTTAAAGAACACAAATAAATTAATTAAATAAATTTTTAATCTATTGTTTCGTCATCATCCATTTTAACTTCAAAATTTTTATGTACTCTTACTATATCTCCCATATCATTTATTTCAGCATAAGCTAATACATTTATACATCCCATTGATACTATTCCCTGTGTCTTATCTTTCTCATTTATTAAAGTATAATACCTATATCCATCTCCATCAATCTTATCTTTATAAAAATTACTTAAAGATTCATCTGTTACTTTATCTGGATTATATGTTACTGTCGCTCTCTTATTGCTTTCTATATCGGGGCCGTTAGCATCAATAATTTCTTCTTTTATATCATTTACATTTATTCCTGCATATTTTGTTCTATCATTATATACTTTCTTAAGCTTCCCTGGAATATCATTGTATCCAATTAACGAAAATAATATTATTACAATCATTAATCTTATAATTATTTTTTTCATATAATTTCCTCCTTGTCCACTAATAAGTTTATATAAATTGTACAACTTGTCAATAAAAATTTAATAAAGACAAAGTAAATTGTAACATATACTTTTCATTAACCCCAACCTTGATAGTTAATTCAAATTTAAATAAATCCCTATTTATTATTTACTTCATTTAATATTACTCTTTCTAGTTTTTTTATTTTTACGTGAATATAAATTTATATAGAATGATAAAAGCTGAGATGCCCTAAATATAAGAAAATCTCAGCTTAAGAAAAAATATTTTATGTCATTTATTATTTTTTTATAATGCTTTATATCTGTTCAAATGGATATATAACTCCCCATTCATGTCTTAATGAATCCATAATTTTCATGATTCTAATAGTCTCTTTATGTGGCATTTGCGGACATTCTATTTCTTTATTTTCAATTGCTTGTATAGCTGCCTCAACTTCATATTCATAACCAGTTATTTGTTTTGGTGCATCATAAACTGCAATTTCCTCTCTATCTGATGAAAATGCTCTAATCTTTTCGTAATTATTAATATTTTCAACAACAATATATCCATTATCGCCATTAATCACACCTTGGCGATCAGTTATTGCAAATATAGAACTATTTAATATTGCCATTTTCCCATCTTCAAAACATATTGTGATACTATTTTGAGCATCAACACCACTTTCTGTTTTTATAGCAGTTGATGAAATACTCTTTATCTTATCACCAAAAACCATAGATGCAAAATTAATAGTATAAACTCCCAAATCTAATAAAGCTCCACCTGCAAGTTCTGGATCCATAATTCTCGCTTTATGTGTAATTGCATAACCTAAATTCACATTTAGTGAAGTAACTTTTCCAATAACACCACTTTCGATTACTTCATTTAAAGTTTTTGCCATTGGCATATAGCGTGTCCATATTGCTTCTGTAATTAACAGACCTTTACTTTCTGCTAATTTAATTAATTTCTCCGCCTGTTTAGCGTCAGCAGTAAAAGCCTTTTCGCAAAGTACATGTTTTCCATGATTTAAGCACATTGCAGCATGTTCATAATGGTGAGAATGTGGTGTTGCAATATAAACTAAATCTAGGCTCTCATCTTTTAACATTTCCTCATATGAACCATATGCTTTTTCAAATCCATATTCATTTGCAAACTTTTCTGCTCTTTCCAAATCTCTAGCTGCAACTGCATATGCATCTACATTCTCCATTTTGGTTATTGTTTCTGCCATTAACCTTGCAAT
Source organism: Clostridium sp. BL-8 (assembly GCF_002006495.1). NCBI lineage: Bacteria > Bacillati > Bacillota > Clostridia > Eubacteriales > Clostridiaceae > Clostridium > Clostridium sp. BL-8. The sequence continues at coordinate 2,920 of NZ_LZZL01000002.1, read as the reverse complement.
ACTACCTGCACCTAAAATTCCCATCTTTACTTTACTCATAAAATCAACTCCTAAAATTTTATATTATACTGTAAAAAATCAAATGTATTCATTTACATTGTAAATCTTAGAGTTAACTTTAAGTCAAGAAGTTTCGTATGTCTCTGGCTATTTCAGATACTAAAACAAGTAAATTCTTTTTTTCCGAACCTTTTTACCGCTTACTTCTTTTAATCTATATCATTATGATTATATTAAGTTTTCAAAAACATTTTTCAAATTTAAAATATTAATTTTAGTATTTAGTTTTCGTCATTAATTTCTAACTGTTCCTTTACCCAGTCATTAATACCCTTTAATGAAGGAAGTAACTTTTTGCCATTTTCGGTTAAGGAATATTCCACACGAGGAGGCATTTCTAAGTATTGTACACGATTTATTATTTTATGCTGTTCTAAATCTTGCAAGCAGTTACTTAGTGACATATTAGTAATTCCATCAAGTTCCCTTTTTAACTCATTGAAACGTACTACTTCCTTTTTCATTAATATACATAGTATAGGCAGTTTCCATTTGCCACCAAGTATCTTAAGTAAATATTGTACAGGGGTATTTATAGAGTTATCAATTTTTCTGTCGTTCATAATAAATAATCTCCTTTAGTAAACTTTAATATACCTAGTCAAAAAAAATTGCGTACTAGTATATTTTTGATTTAATAATATAATTATATCATAAAATGAATATTAATTTACTTGCGAAGGAGAAGAAGTTTTATGAAAATTATTGCTATTAACGGTAGTCCGCGTAAGAATAGGAATACAGCGGCTTTATTAAAGAAGGCTCTTGAGGGAGCGACTTCAAAGGGAGCAGAAACTGAGCTCATAAATTTATATGATTTAAAATATCGTGGATGTATAAGCTGTTTTGCATGTAAAAGAAAAAATGGTGAACATGGTAAATGTGCAATTAAAGATGATTTAACCCCTATTCTAGAAAAATTAGAAACAGCAGATTCTATTATTTTAGGTTCACCTATTTATTATATGGATATTACTGCTGGAATGATTTCACTTTTAGAACGTTTCTTATTTTCTCATAGCATATATAGCCTAGAAATACCAACAGTTTATCCTAAGAAAATACCAGTTGGATTTATTTATACTATGAATGCAACAGAAAAGCAAATTGATGAATTTGGACTTAAGCAAAGTTTAACTTTGCGTGAAAATATGATTGCAAGAACTACAGGAAAACCACTAGAATCATTATATAGCTATAATACTTATCAATTTTCTGATTATGAAAAATACGAGTCTTCTATGTTCTCTGAAAAAGAAAAAGCAAAACAAAAAGCTGAACAATTTCCTGTTGATTGTCAAAAAGCTTTTGATATGGGGGTAACTCTTATTACAAATGCTTAATATAAAGTCATGATTGCCGTGAAAACGTGTGGTCATGACTTTATAAATACGTTACATTAATTCCAATTATAAAAATATAGTAGCTTTTACACTGCGCTATAATACTACCTACTTAGTATTTAATATAATTTTACTTGCAGATATACCACGGCTGATTAAATATTGTTCTGTTTTTTCACTCTCAACATAAAACACAGCATTATCGCTGCCATAAAATACTTGATACCCCATGCTTTCTACACTATCCTGAATTGTTACCCTTGCTAAATCACTATATTCAAATGCCATATATAACATTCACAATGCAATATATATTTGACATTAAGTACAATATATAGTATAACTAAATTATACAAGGAGGAATGTAAATGAAAAATCTTAAAATGAAATCTGCAAGAGCCTCTATGGATTTATCTCAAGAGCAATTAGCAGATAAAGTAGGCGTAACAAGACAAACAATAGGCATGATAGAAGCCGGGAAATTTAATCCCTCATTGCAATTATGCATTCTTATTTGTAAATCACTTGGAAAAACATTAAATGATATTTTTTGGGAGGATGATGATAATGAATAAAAAAATTGATGAGCGTCAAGAACAAGAATTTTACAAATGCGAACATCTAGGATTTAGAGTTATGTTTGGTATATCAGTAATAGTAATTATAGTACAATTGGTATTTATGAAAGCCACTTTAAAGCAAGTGTCTGGTGAAACAATCATACTTGCGTGTGGAGGCCTTTTTACAATTTGGAGCTGTTTAAAAAATGGATTATGGAGTTTTAATAATAATGAACCTTCTATAAAAAGTAATTTAATTTATAGTATTACATCTTCATCAATAGCTACATTATTATTTGCAATTTTACTTTCCATTAGGGCAATGAGCAAAGTAATAACACCTATTAAAATTGGTGGATTTTTTCTAGGGATTTTTATTTTAGTATTTATAATTTTAACATTGTTAGGTCAAATATCAAAAAATATGAAAGAGAAAAGAGAAAATAAATACAAAGATATTTAAGTAATACTGTAAATTTTGAATAAATCATCTTAGTAGATTATTATCTAAAGCTCTTATGTTTATCAAAGAATGAGGTTAAAGTATATGGATATTGAACAACTTATTAAGGAATTAGGGAAATCTATTGGAAAGATTATCGCTAATAAAAAAGAAGAAAGTAGTATAAAAATTAATATGGATCAAATGGATTCAGTAGATCTATTTAAAATAATCTTTACTAAAACTGTTCATGAAAGAAATTACAATAAAGCAGAGGATTTAATTTTTGATGAACTAGAAAAAAATAATTCATTGGAAGTTCATGAAATAGCAATTGAATTTTATAATTCACTCCTACAAAAAAGTGATGAACACTTAAAGGAAAATAACTTTTCAAGAGAGGAAATCTATCAAGGGTTAAAAGACCTTGAAAAACTTAAAGATAAATTATGATATATAGAAACTTATGTGGTAGCTTACCGAAATCACATACATTTTTATTCCACAGGACTTAT